>CAMDPW010000068.1 GCA_945905715.1 Rickettsia typhi | reverse complement strand
CCCCGGGCTTAATCATCCAAAAACATCTCCTGTTATCAATGAGCCTTTAGCTCCCCCCTCCAAATCCCTCGGGTTTAGATTCTGCACCTATCTGGTTCTTTGGAGTTTTTTCTTCCAAACCATTTGGCCAAGCGTGGCGTTTGCTGAAGATTTACTGCACGTGTCAACGTGGCAAAAGGATGGAATTATCCATAAACGGGCTTATTTATCCATTGGGGCCTATGTTGATAATAAGTTTGAGGAAGGTGGCGGAGAGCTCTTCCGTAGCCAAAAACCCCCTCGTATCGAGGTTGAGTATGATCCGAGCGGAATAAACAAACGCCAAGCGTTTAGGAATTTAAAAGCCGCCCTAGAACAATCATTAGAACTCAAAGCTCTTTACCCTAACCTAGAGGTGAAACACGACGGATTATTCTGGTCAGACTGTGGCGTCTCCTTTTTTATGGCTTTTGAGGGCCGCTCAGGCGGTGTCTTAAAGGTTTTTAAGGACACCAAAGCCAAAAAAGATGGACCTAAAAAACCCTACCTGCGGCTCTTCAATCCTCATGGTGACATCGTCCTGGGGCCAGACCTCAACGTAAACTACGTACAAGCAAAAGCTAGAAACGTATTTATGAAAGGCAATTCTGCTATCCCAAACTTAGAGGTTTGGGCTCTAGGGGGAAAAATCTTAGAAAACCCTTCTGAAAGAACAGCAGAGCGTGGTCAATTCACCATTCCCCTGGAATCATCCCTCAAAACAAGCTTTCTAACCCTTCGTGAAGGTCTGGCAACGATTGATGGAACTCTGGCCCTTACGGGAAAAGATGCCATTATCAATGGGGTGGGTAACAAGGTTACCAATAACGGGACCTTTAAGATAAACACACGGGGCGCCGATATATGCGATGTCTCAGATTTTGAAAACAACGGAACCATTAAAGGATGGGGACTGACTCTTACTCGGACACGCTTCAATAACTGCGATTCTATTGTCCTAAGAGAATTGATGATCTGGGGTGATCTTACCAACAACGGTAAGGTCTTGGTGACCCACCGGTTTGGTCATGGTGGCAGGATCATCAATGTCAGCGGCAACACGTTTGAGGTTCGAGGCAATAGCTTCTTTTACCATCCAGACATCCAAAACAGGGGAAGACTGCTCTTTTCTGGTAACAGTCAGGGAGCCATTGAAGCCTTTGGAAACCAGGGCTCCCTATCCATGGGCACCGTATCCGATTTGACGGTGACAGAGTTTGAAAGCCCAGGATCCGTTGATGTAGCAGGGCCCATGAAGTGGTCCGGAGGTCGCTTCAAAACAACAAGGTCTACGGTTTTTCATGGAAAGAGCGCGCTATCGGTAGAAAGTCTGGAAACAGACGGAACCTTCTCCGCTCTAGAAGAATTGGCCCTGAGAGGGTCCTGGCATCACAAAGGGGGCGTGGCTACGTTTTCAAAGGGATGTGAATTTGATGTAGACACGATCACAAGCCATGGAGCCTTAAATTTATTAGGAGACAATCGAGGCAGCATTCAAAGCTTTATCAGCAACGCTCCCTTGGTCATGGATACCGTTTCTGATCTGAAGGTCCGGACCTTCTTGGGTTCTGGCGGCCTTGAAACAACGGGCCCTGTCTCATGGATTGGGGATGTGTTCAAAACATCCAAAACAACCTTTATCGACAAAACACGCATTGTCTCCCGTTTGATTGAAACCCAAGGACCTTTGTCAGCAGAGACGGAACTCGAGCTCTTGGGAGAATGGGACCATCAGGGTCAGGCTGATATTGCGCGTCTTGCCTTCCAAGGACCTTCTCTTCGAAATGGAAAAGGAGCCAAGATTACGGTTGGAGGATTCTCAACGGTTGACACAGATGTGATCGACAATGACGGACAAGTTACCTGGAAGGGAAGCGTCACAGGTCGCATTGGCCAACTCTTGAACCACAGCGGAGAAAGCTTTTTAGGTCAAGGGGGAATGATCTTCAGAGGGAATGCCAAGCTTCAAGGAACGAGGATCGCCAACAGCGGGGACTTCTCTGCTCTGGCTGTCTTTGATTGGGTTGGGGAGGTTTTAGAAAACACCACTCGAGGCAGGATGGGTCTGTTTAATAACCAGGTTGTAGCCTCTCAACAGGTTCTGAATCATGGTCTTTTGCTATGGACCCATAACATGTTTCAAACAGGTCATTTTTTGAACTTAGGATGGGGAGAAAGGAACCGGGATTTAACGCTTTCCCGTGTGATGCCTGTTGGATGGCAGACTAATACAAACCAAAGTACAACGATTCAAACAAGCACTCTTGAGAACCGGAGCACCTTAAAGTTGGCCCCTGCCGATTACACACCTCTCATGACGATTGGGGATATAAACTATGCTCAGTGGCTAAATGATGGCGCTCTTCAATTGCCAGCCACAACCTTTGATGATCATACCAGGGTCTTTAAAAACACCGGCAATTTGCTGGTTGAGGGAGACCTGAGGGGTCGCGTCGACTCCTTTGAGAGTACTAAGAAAGCCATCCTAAAAGGTGCTGTTGATCTCACAGGCAATACCTTTACATCAACCGGCGAGATGACTTTAGAAGAAGATTCCACGATCAGGGCTCCTCGTATTGTAACGGGAGCTGATTTTACAGCCCAAAAGGCTTTAACCATGAGGGGAGATTGGACTCATCAAGCCGGGAAAGCTGACATAGCGAAGCTTTTCTTTGAAGGAAGGGTCATTACCAATCACAGCGATATCCTCATTCGTGAGCTTCCTTATACAACGGGATATTTTGGGTCTGTAATCGAACAAACAATCACAACATTAAACAATGGTGACTACGACACAAAGGACAGAGATCAAAAGCCCTTATTTCGCATTATGAAAGGGGGCGCTCTCCTTCACGACACAACAAATTGGTGGGGAACCTTGGTTCTCGAAGAGGGGACCTACAAGTTTGAAAAACTTTGCAACATAGGAAAGATGGAAGTTGATACGTTTCAGCCAGAAGGGTCTGGGGATTTTAAGCTCACAGGAACAACCCAAGCCAAGCACTTCTATGTCTATAAACCCTATGGGAGTAGCTCGCGTTTTGGATCATTAAACATCATAAACAGTGGCGACACAGCCTTTGAAAGAGCCACCATCTTTACAAAGAGCCTAGAAAACAATGCGAAGCTGACCATTGGGAGCGGCTCCTCAACAGTTGAGGATTTAAAAAATAATGGTGTTTTGAGTTTGGACAACCAGACCACCATAAACACAGACACCCTAGACAACAGCAACGGTACAATCGAGGCTGCTCCAACCCACGCTTTGCGGGTTTTGATGTTAGACCCTGACAAATCTCCACAAACAACTCTGCATACGGGTCCCACTGTTAGGGCGAAGGTTAAGGATGAAAAACATAGTATTTATCCAGGAACCTTAAAGTCCAAGAAAGATTTGATCTTGGAGATGGATCCTTGTCTTGATATAGCAGAATTCTTACGGCGATATGTTGATCAATTGCAATGTGGCGGCAAATTGCGCTTGTATGGGGATGTTTTTAGAGCCAACAATCCCTTTACCTACCCAGGGGCTGTTCTGCTATATGTTCGTGATTTTGAGGTCAACAGACACCTTATTTTCCGGTCATTAGGCGTGAAGGCTAAAAAGGCGCGGGTTGGAACAAGCAATGATGAAATGGGCTTTATCGAGACCATGCCTGACAAAAAGAATCCAAAAGCTGATACTTCTTTTGACCTTACCTCGGAAGAAGACCTTGACCTTCGGTATGGTCAGGTGTTTGGCCATGGAAAAACCTCCCTCACCTCGACGAGAGGTAAAGTCCTGATAGGCGAAAAGGTCATAGAAACCCGACACAGCTTTAATGTGTGGGGGCCTGGATCAGGGAACATCGACTATCCTTATTACACGCCCAATGGAGCCTTTGCCTGTTCCAACGAAGACATGCTGATTAAGGGCAGAAATGTTCTGCTTTGCTTGGCTGAGGTTAGGACCAAAGCCCGCCTAACGTTAGAGGCCGAACAGAATGTAAGAAGCCTGGCTAGCAAAATCTTTGCTAGGGGCAAAATCACCATTAACGGCGATACGTTTGATCATGAGATTTTTTCAACATATCTCGAAACACCCTCCTTTAACGCTCAGTATCCTTCAGCCAAGGAGCAGCCTGTTAACGGTGGATGGATTGGAGAATACTTCCAGCCTGCGCCCGTTGGCGGAGGCATGGGAGCTCTCCTTAGAGCTCTTGGTCATTCTGTCGGCCCAGGCTATTGGCCTCTGAATCGCTCTTACCACACCCTTGGCCACAGAGTGCCTCATGGTTCGCAGGGACACCTGAATTACCAGATGTACTTTACCTATCAACGCTCAGACCCAGCCTCATTGGAAAGTTTGAATGATATCGAGTTTAATACCCGAGGAACCCGCAGCTATGGCAGCACGATTCGGGCAGCAGGAAGTCTGATTGATAAAAAAACCAGAAGAGTCTGGGATGGCACAGGGGAGGCCGGCGATGTCTGTCCCTTTATTGAGCATGAGTCTCAAATTCTACCCTGGCAGGGATTTGAAGATGGCCAAGGCGGAGCCTGGTATCACTACGGAACAGGTCTTGTCCTAGGAAAGGCTCAAGGCCGCTATGTTGAGATGTCGGCGCCTATCTTTAAGAACAGCTCCTTTTTATCAGGGCACACCATGAAATTGGACGCCTTTCAGGCTGCGTTCCAACATATGGGATCAGGAGCCCAAAAAACCGCCATGGCTTTAATAGACATGGGCATCTTGTCTGTTTCGGTCAGGGACTATGTTGAACCCGACATTACGACAAACGGCTTTATCCGCCGAACTCCCGATGGCAGGGTTGAAGAGATCAGAGGGACAGCTCCGTCTAATGATGAGTTGCTCCTTGAAGAGGCTCAAGGCAAGGCCAGAAAAACCTATGAGGGAAGCCTTGGGTATGAGAGCGTATCCGATGAAGTTCTAACTCACTCAGGCGGCAAAAAGTATCTGCGTGTTTATATCAATCCTGATGGCGATTGTTGCTTCCATGCTCTTGGCATGACACGGGCTGATTTTCTTGAAAGGATCGGAACATATATCGACGCGTGTGAAGCTGAGCTCTCGGCTCCCGGCGTTGCTGAGCGGCTTACAAAGGCCTGTGAAGTCCGAGATCTTTATGACCCGCTCCTCACCTTAGCAAACACACAAACCCCAAAGACAGCAGCGGATGTCACAACCTTTAAGCGATATGATCTGGCAGACTGGAAGAAAACAATCAGCGATAGCATTGGTTCCCGTCTGAATGCGCAAAAGCTCGCTTCGTTGAATACAGCCTTTGATGGCCTGATTGCTCAAAAGGCGTCAGCTTCCCCCAACTGGCAGGTCATCTTGACCCATGCTCAAAGCGTTAAAGCCCTCGTTAATGCGGCCACCTCTGACCTTGAGAAGCTCATTGACTACAAGGAATTCGTTCAGAAGTTTGGCATGATTTTGGATGAAAAGAGAGACGAGCTGAATCTAGAGATAGACGAAGATACTGATCTCAGCGACGTGTTTCTTAGTGTCCCAGCAGCTGATAAGAAAACCATGATCAAAGCCCTTTATGGGGAGAGGGAAGACGAAGAAGATAATGAGTGGTTAGATCCCTCGTTCCTTGTTCATATTGGCAAACACTTAGGATTCAAAGCCAAAATCTTCAAAAAAGAAGGCCCTTCACAAAGTATCCGTCTGGATGCCCAAACACCAGATGCGGATATTGAGGGAGGATTGCCTTGTCGTTCCATCGTACACGTCAACAACAACCATTATGATGTTTTATACCCCCTTGAGGCTCAGCTCCCTATTGCTGGCACTGTAGGACTCCCTATTGTGGGTCAAATGAAACTAGGAGCTCCTGCAGGTGTTCAGCGGTATCTGACCGTGAATCTTGAAATGGAATACTTCCAACGCATGTTTGCCGGTGTGACGGGGCGCGTCCATGATCAGGATCTGAGTGGGGCTGATCTATTCTACAAACTTTACAGAAATGGACAGGAAGAGGCTGCTAAGGGCACGTTGGTAACGGGCAAACCCACCAAGACCTGTTTGGCTTGGATTTTTGAGAAAATTCAAAACGTAGAAACAGAAGAAGAGGGGCTGGCCGCTGTTATGAATCTGCTCCTTTCTGATAGCTTAGCCTATGAGGGAAGATCCGCAGAAGTCCTTGGTCACAAGTCGCTGGATGTAACCACAGCAGTAGACTTGCACTCAATCGCTGGGAAGTTTGGCTGTACCAAAGGGGATACCAGAGTCACAGTTGGTGGAAATTGTAACCTCTTGGCCGATGTTGAAACCCATGTCGGTGACAATCATCACCAAACCTATACGCCAACTGAGTTTGAAAACCCAGACGGCAGCGCTTTTGTGTATTCAGCTAAGAACATCAATGCCGAAGCCCCGCGTGGTCGCGCTAAGAACCAAATCGTTCTTCATGCTAAGCAAAGCCTTAATGAACAGGCTGTGCCTCTGTACCATAAGTCCACCAAGTATGATGGGGACACAAAGACGGTCACAGAGGGAATAAATCATGGTGTGGCGGATCTCCAAACCACAGGAGCAGGATCTTCTGTTTCAATCAGGGGAGAAGACGGTAGGGTGGACATGCAAGCCCCCATCATTCTCACAGGACCAGGTGGAAAAACCACAATAAGATCCAAGAAGGGAACCCACATTGCCGATGTCCACGACAAGGAATTCGTTGACAAAACAACAACAGAAGATAGCGGTGGGCCTTGTGGAGGAACAACAACTACAAAGGATGTCAGGGTTACAGACCGATCTAGAGGCGCCACTTTCAACAACACACTCGAAATGATTATTGACGAGGATAGCGACGCTGAAGAAGCCGCTAAAGCTGATATCGTCTTAACAGGGGCCGACTGTACTCGAGTTACAAAATTCATTGGCAAAAACAAAAAAGGCAAGGTTAGGTTTGCTGCCGGCGTAAACGATGATAAGCACTTTGTCTCTGAACAAAGTGAGAGCCCCTTATGGCAATCCTACGAACACAACATAACGTCTCGTACATGGTATACACCTTGTCAATTCAGCCCTACCTGTGAGTTTGATATCCAATCAGAAAACCCCATCATTGTTGACCAAGTTCGAGGGCAACCTCTTGCCTGGATTGGGCCCCTTCAAGAAAGCCTGAATCGCAATGGCGGAAAGCTCAACATTCACGAACTCAACGAGATTTTTTCTGAGCAGCATTTTGAAAGGCAGGGTCCGACAGCAGCTGCAGCGTTGGTTATTGCCATTGCTGTGACAGCAATAACAGCAGGAACCATGGCTCATGCCGGTGTGGCTGTAGCCACAAGTGCGGGCATGGCGACGACAACAACGACAGTTACAGCTATAGGAACGTTTACAGCAACAACCCTCACAACAGCGGGGGCTTTTGTCTCCGTTATGACAACGGCTGCTCTTGCGTCCTTAACAACGACAGCAACGATGTGTATTTTTAACAACTTTAATGATCCCAAAAACATCATCAAAGACTTCATGAGAAGTGATACATGGAAAGCCGCTTTGATCTCTGCTGCCACTGCAGCTGCTCTCCAAGGTGGCAATCAGATGTTGGGGACGCCTTCCTCAGGAGCCGGAGCCACAGCGAAAGCCACCGAAGACGCAAGAAAAGCAGCTATGGCTTCAAACCCAGGCGTGATGCCTCAAATGGTTAAGCCAACCTTGGCTCAAAGCGTACAGGCTAGTATCGCGAACCAAGCTCAGTTTCATGGTATGAACGCTCTGGCGAATATGGGCGTTGATATGGCTGTTAACAAAAAGAGCCTAGAAACGGTCTTTAAGGGTGGATTTACCCATGCGGTTATCAATGGTCTAGCGGCAACAGCGGCCAATACGGTTGCCTGGGGCATTGACGTTAATGCCCTCAATCGGTTTGGTCATTTTATGTGCCACTTGGGTATTGGTTCCGGTATAGGGGCTGCCACAGACGGTGAAAGAGGTGCGCTTGATGGAGCCCTCTTCGCAGGCGTTGCAGAAACCATTGTTGGCATGACAAGGGAAGATCCTGAAGTTACAAACGCCAGAGCCAAAGAAAAAGCTAAAGAGAAAGGGTTAGCGCCTACACGGCAAAACCTTTCCACTTTCATTCAAGATGAACTCAGGAAAACCGTTGATATTGGACGTCTGGGAACCGCCTTCTTCGCCCTTCTTCTAGAAAAAGATGTGGCCCTTGCGGATAGGATTGCGACCAACGCTCTTCAAAACAACTTTGCAAAGGAAGAGCTTGAGAAATGCCTAGGGTTCAACGCCCTCGATGCCTACACAAATAAAACCCTAGATCAACTACAAGAAGATGAAGACTTCATCCGTGATGCCAGTGATGCCGCCGTGGATGAAGCCAATAAGAGTCTAGAGGAACGCGCAGAAAAAACACCTATAGGCAAAGCCCATAAGGCCGTTAAAGACGGGGTTAAAGATGGCGTTAAGGCTGGAGCAAAAGCCGTTGGTCTTGATCGACTGGCAAATGTGGTGTC
>CAMDPW010000067.1 GCA_945905715.1 Rickettsia typhi | reverse complement strand
CACAGAAAACCCCAAAAACCCTCCAAAACCCAATTTGGGGTTTTGACCAACACAGCGATCCTCAAAAAAAGGATTACACAGAAAACAAGATCAGATATTCTGTTTTTAGTCACAACCCTCATGGTTGCGATTAGCGGCAGGGAAACTTCGTCTTCTGAATTAAAATCTTGCCGCGCTACTTTTTTCTTTTGATGAGAGGGTCTTTCAAAAATAATTTTATAAAAACATTCAACTCCAGAAAAACCCTTGTCCTTCATCTTGTTTTTAAGTTGTATATTTAAACATCAGGACTATGGTATAAATCTTCTAAATTGAGCTGTTGCTTTTTTTAGTGCCACTTTGTCAAAAAAGCACTCCTCGTTCATGCGATCGATGGAACTTTTTTAAGAGGCACTTACCATGGAACAAACATCAAATCCTCAAGCCCCCCCTGAGCTCAATCATCCAAAAACGCCTTCTTTACAAAACGAAGAGCGAGCCCCTCCCGGTAAATCCCTCGGATTTCGGTTTTGCACCTATCTGGTTCTTTGGAGTTTTTTCTTTCAAACGCTGTGGCCAAGCGTTGCCTTTGGAACGTGTGCTGTTGAGGTTTTAAGGCCTCCCCCTTCGCCTTTGTTTGGGCATCACCACACCTCTTTTGAGGAACCGATAGCACCCCCTCCTGTTAGGGCTGTGGCACCGTTTACGCTACAGGCCTTTGTCGATGATCAAATGGAAGGGTTTGCCAATATTGGAGCTAAACCTGTTGTGCACTTTCCAGGTGGGGCTTCCTTAGCCGAAACGCAAAGATGGTTTGATGATTCCTTCGAAGCTCAAAGCCTCTATCCCGGTTTGGTGGTCACCGAACACGGATTGCTGTGGTCTCAGTATGGCTTAAATTTTCTGATAGCTCTGTCGGGGCATCTCGTTGTACACGCCATGCCCGGTGTTCGAGCCATAACTCGGAATCTCTGTCTTCATAATTTCCACGGCGACGTTGTCTTTGGGGGAGGATTGAATCTGTCTCACGTCCAAGTCCAAGCACGGAATATCTTGCAAGCCAGCCCTCATTCCCTGGTGGAACGCCTAGAAATTTGGGCCATGGGCCATGAATCAAAAGATGGCATAGAGGAGGGAGTCGCAGGTCGGTTTACCAATCGAGAAGAAGCATCTTTAACCACAACCGACGTCATTGTTCATGAAGGGCACTTGCAAAACAGCGGGTCTTGGAAGGTTTCTGATGGAGGAACAATTGACTTACAAGGCCATGACTTTTTGAATGAAGAGACAGTGACTTTGGAGAGAGGGGCGACTATCAAAAACCAAGGGGTGTTCGGCAATATCGGAACGGTGACAGGATCGGCTTATACCCTTGAAATCAACAGAGGAGAAAACGCCGGGGTGATCATGGGGGATGCTCCCCATATCAAGGTTTTGGATACCCTGACCAACCAAGCAGGGGCACAGATCTTAGGAAAATCCTCCTTAACCGTTTCAGGAACAGGCAAGGTCGACAATCATGGATCTGTTGCCAGTAAGGATGCTTTATCCCTAGAGAATAAATCCTTTGCCAACCATGGGTTGGTTCATTCAGAGGGAATGCTTCGTCTTGCCCTTCAAGAGAAACTAACCAACGTTGGCGCCGGCAGCGTGGTTGCTGTTGGACAAACCCTCATTGAAGGAGCGGCAACAATTCAAAACGATGCTCCCTTAACAGACCATGCCGGCATAGCCTTTGGCGGAGGGGTGCACTTCAACAACTTCCAAGGACAGGTTTTGAATGCTGGCCTGATGACCAGTCAAACTACGCTGACAGGTGTTTTAAGGAAGCTCGTGAACACAGGGACGTTTGGAACAAATGGAAGCTATCAAGGATTCAGAGTCCTGGATTTCCTGAATGACAGAACAGGCGTCCTTTTGGGGGATGGACTGTTAACCCTCACAGGAATCAACCGTGGCCTCGTGCACGCGGACCGATTGGCTTTAGACATTGAGGGCACGTTTACCCATGAACAAGGGGCCATGTTAAGGGGCAAGAGCGTCCTTGAAACTCGAGGGAGAGGAACCTTTATTCGTCATGGGGATATAGAAACACCCACGCTAATCCTCGATTCCGCAGGATTTCAAAACCATGTTGACCTCGTGGATGCCCATATGGCCATTGTGGTAGGAGCCAATGCAGCCAAGTGGAAGAACCATGAAAAGGCCAGACTGAAGGTGGGAAGGCTCACCCTGGAAACGGGCAGAGTGGCTTCTGCTTTGGATGACTTTGTCAATGAAGGAGACTTTGAGATTGGGACTTTCATCAATCGTCGCTCAGGGTTTACCAATCGAGGACAGATGACGCTGGGTCAATGGAAACAACTGGGTTTGTTTTTTAAGAACGAACTTGGTGCCATGATTGATGTGTCTGATGATTCAGAGGTTCAGTCTCATACGATTGATAATGATGGGGATATTCAATGGGGAGGCGCTCTCCGGGGTCATATTGGTCAGTTTTTGAATCAAGGGGGCGCTCTCATCAAAGGAGACACCCACCTTACAGGAACGGGTTTATCCAATTCTAAGACCTTTAAGGCGTTGGGTATCTTTGATTGGGTGGGAGAGACCTTTCAAAACAGGGGTAAAGGCAAAATGGCTCTGTTTGATAATCGGGTTGTTGCCACCCACCAAGTGATCAACGAAGGTCTTTTGTTGTGGACGCACAATACCTTTCGGACGTGGCACTTTCTGAATCTCGGGTGGGCAGAGATGACGAAGGATTTGACGGCGGGTCTTCCGGCTACGTTTAAAGCCCCAACAGACAAAAGCACCACCTTCAAGAAAAGCATGGTGGAGAATCGGGGTGTTTTAAAGATAGCCCCTAAAGACTATAAACCTCGCATGACCCTTGAACACAGCGGGGACTTTGCCCATTGGCTGAATAAGGGAGATATCGTTTTACCAGAGACCCACCTTCAAGCGGAAACCCTTAGGAATGAGGGAACCTTCGTTGTTGAGGGGAATTTGACGGGTCGGGTTGGATCCTTTGAAAACATCAAGACACTCTTGGCAACAGGCAAGGTTGATCTAACAGGCATAACGTTTGCAAATAGCGGCACAGTGAAGGGAGACAAGGGCGTCTCCTACAATGGTCAAACCATGACGCTGTCGGATGGTTCAGAGATGTCGAGCAAAGAGACTGTAGGCTTAACAACCACCAGCATCTTAACAGTCAGAGGTAAACTTCAGGGAAAAAAGGGGATGACCCTCACAGCCCCCACAGTTGAGAATCATGGCAAGATACAGGGGGAAAAGGGAAAAACCACGGTCAATGCCGGTTGGTTCACCAATCACAACCATCTCGATGTTGATGAATGGGTGTATGAGGAGGGGAACCTAAGCAACTTCGGCAAACTAGAAGCCAATCTCTATCGCCGAACATCCCCCTTTCAAAGGATCGTGAACGCCTCTGGCAAAAGCCTCATTATCCGCAAGGGTGGCTTTACAGCACAAGGCCTGTCCAATTATGGAAAGATGGAGCTTTCCGATGGATTGTATCGCTTTGAAGATTGGGACAATCAATATGGAGAGGCGGACATTGACCAACTGTGTTTGGCACTCCTAAATCCTCTCTTAGAGGGTAAGCTGGATGCCAATGTGTTGGTTCCCTTTACTTCCCCTTATGATTCTTTAACGATTGCCGGAGACACTGTTTTTAGGAAAGGGGGCTTTACCACCAAAAAGCTCACGGCTCGCAAAACATTAACCTTGGGAGATGGGGTTTATACAGCCCATCAGCTAGAGAACGAATCCAAAAATGAGATTCGGCTCCTTCCCAAGACAACGCTTGAATTGAAAGGAATCATTGATAACCAGGGAGAGATTGTTTCTGACACAGGATTGGAAATGATGTCTCAAGCAGAAACCCCAGCATCCCTTTTGGCATCCTCGGTAACCACGCCAAGGCTTCTTCTGGATTCATTTTGGGGGAGAGATAAGACCTCCTCCCATGCCGTTCGTCGCCTTGGGGGTATGAACATTACCGAGTCTCTTTCTGTCTTGTTTGGAACAGAAAGGCACATCGACTATTTCTTGGGTGAAAACATCTCCAAATGGGCGATTGGTCAAAATGTTCTGTTAAAAGGGAATCTCTTTGAGAACGACTGGCGTACATTAACCCTTCCATGGCCTGTTGAAATGGCTCTTTATTGCTTTCGTCAAAAAGGGGGAACTCTTAAGACCAAAGGACTCAAGCTTGAATCACACACCTTTAAATTGGGTGAAGACAACGACACCATGGGCAAGATGGAGATTTTTGGGCCCTTAGAGGTGTCAGCTCAGAGGGATGTTGACACCCGATATGGAGAGATTAGGGCGACCGGAAAAACAGACGTTACGTCTCACAAAGGCAATGTCCTTGTGGGGGCCTCTAAAGCTTCTATTGAGGACGTGGAAGACGAGGATACGGGATTAAACGGACCAAAACAAAAGACGATTCATCAGGTAGAGTTGCTCAAACAAAATGGCGCCAAGATTATCACTCAGGATGTGCTGAACATTTGTAGTTATGAAGGAGATATTATCACCAGCTTTGGCGCTGTTCATGGGGATGTCGACACCTACCTCTATACACCTGAGGGGCATAAAATAGTCAATAAAAGCGGGAGCATTACCGGCTATGGCCGCATATTGCTTATCTCAGAAGAGCTCGAGAATCTGGTTGGGGATTTGATTGAGTTTAAAGGTCATATTCTTGACTGTGGTGCCATTATTTTTGACCGTTATCGCCAACATCCCCAATCGGGTCCTGGCATTATAGCTTCCACCGGCGGAGACATATTGATCAACGTTCGAAAAGGCAAAAACATTGGGAGTGCAATCCTTACCCCCCATAAAATCAAATATTGGAATGGACGGTCCTACATAGAAACGCGCCCCCGAAGCTTTGAGTTAAAAGAGGTCCCTTTGATTGCCCGACTTGAGATAATTTTTAGGCATCGGATGTTTCATCCAAAAATAGATAGGGAAATTTTGCCCCCTATTCCCAGTCCTGTGAGGGGAGGGGAAAGCATTGACGTTGATGCAGGCCTTCTCCACCTAACAGGCACT
Source organism: Rickettsia typhi (assembly GCA_945905715.1). Classification (GTDB taxonomy): domain Bacteria; phylum Pseudomonadota; class Alphaproteobacteria; order Rickettsiales; family JABSSG01; genus JAGVLN01. Next base: position 3,016 of record CAMDPW010000067.1, on the reverse strand, counting down.
ATGACGGCCCCCAAGATGAAGGTCAGAGGGGATAGACTCAAGGCGCACACCCAATCCGACAGAACAGCGACAGTGCTTGCAGGAGATGTGGAGATTGATCTGTTTGCCTTCTATAAAAAGCTTGAAAAAACACTCCCCGTTGTGGCGGATTTTATTCAACGACAACATCAAAAGTCCATTCAGGATGAGGCTGTTGTCTTAGAACAACGGGGAGGTGTCTTAATCCCAGCCAGATCTCTCTCCTTTGGGGGTAGACTACCCCCTCTTGCCCTTACCGATGAGGCCTTGAAGTTTACCGTGATGTTTGTCCTCTCTGACGTTCTTGGCACTTTGAATGTGGGAGGCCACTGTGGGGACGATTTACTCTCCCGTCTCTTTAAAAAGGCCAAAACCATTGAAAAGCAGCTGAAAAAAGAGGGTGAGCTCATCACACAGGATGCCTTTCATAGCTTCCATGAGGGCATGATTTACAGCGTGATCGAAGAGATTGCCGGCGAGATGTTACGGATTCCCAAAATGTTGGTAACCCCTGAAATGGTGAATCCCTATGGAAACACCTCCGGAGCGATCACCGGTGTTGAGTTGGATCTAGAATTTAGGGATGGCGTAGAGGGAAGACCGACTCTTCATGCGGTATCGCCTATCCTTGAGAAAAGAACAACAGGTCGTGTCCTGGAAGAAGACGATGATGAAGATGACAATCCCATCTCAAAGATGAGACCGGATCTGAAACTAATTGTAGAAGACGGTCCTATCTCTATGACAGAGGGTCTGGTTAAATCAGATGGAAAGGTTAAGATTGAAACAAAAAAATCTGGGGATATAGGCCTCACCTCTACCGTTGTTGAAGGAGAGGATGATGTCGTCTTGCAGTCTGCGGGCAATATGACGGTTGCCTCAACAGCCAGCCGCACCGTCCAGGGAGAAAATTATGCTGATAGAGCCCATCAAACCTCAGTGAAATCCAGAAAAGGGCATTTGCTTGTCGAAGCCCAACTCGACACCTTCTTCAAAGGGACCAACACGTATTCAAAGAAAGGCACCACCTTTAAAGGCAACGGTCGTCTCGTGGACGAAACCCTGGCTCTGGCATCCAAAACCGTGACCCGAGAGGGCAAAAATTGGACCAGCGACATCTATACCGTCAAACAACCCTCTGTGCACGTCTCTGATGGCCATATCACCGAAACCTATCAGGGACACGTTGATCATGTGGCTACGCATTTCGTGGTGCCCAAAGATAAGGAGGTGGTGATTTTTGGGTTTGAAGGGGTCACAGCTCACGAAGATCACAACACCCATGAACACGCCTCCCATCGGGAAAAAGAAAAAAGCGGATGGTTTGGAAGAGGGAGCACCAGTGACTTCCAAAGCCAGTCGGCAACGTCTATCGGAATGAAGGTGACAGGAGGAACGGCTAAAGTCATCTCTGGTGTGGGCGATATCGTTTTAGAGAATGTCCACTTTGCCGTGGATAGGACAACACTCACCGTGATTGATGACGCCTGTAAGGTTTTAATCAAACCGGGGACGAATTACTTCTCTTCAGCTTTCAGTGGCAAAAGTGCCGATATGTTCTGGCAAACCATGACAGCCAGAACGGTTCAGAGTCAGACGTACTCTGATTCTCAATTTGACGGAGAGCTAACCATTGAAGCCAGAGAAGCTATTGTCACGCAAGTCTGTGGTCGAACGCTTGCCTTCATGGACAGGATACAGATCAAGGATGGCAAAATCAGCCTGGAATATGTGCATGAGCTTTATGATGTCAAAGAGAAGGGCTGTTCCGGTCCCACAGCCGCTTTATCGGCTGTCATTGCTATCGCTGCCACTATGACGGCTGTTATATCAGGGGGAGCCACGATGGCCGCCAATGCCGCTGTGTCCGCCAGTGGGTTTGGAGCCGGGACAATGGGTGCGAGCGTCATCTCAGCCATGGGATATGAAGGATTCTCAGCCCTTTGTGCTCAAACAGCCATGGCCTTGGCTCAAAACAGAGGAGATCCTCTTAAATCAGCTCAAGCCGTGTTCCAAAAAGATTCCCTTAAAGCCATTGCTATTGCGATGGGAAGTGCTGGCGTAATCGCTGGACTTGGTCAAGCACTTAATATCCCTGTCGCCGCAGCTGATGCCAGGGGTCTTGCTGACCACATACAAAGACAAGCTCTTCAACAAGGTGTCCAGGCGGCCTTTTCTCTGGTGGATAGACAGAAGCTTGACCCTCAACGGATTGCCGTTTCCGTGGCAGCGCAAAGCCTCGGGGCCATGGGGGCCAATAAAATTGGAGAATATTATACCAATCAGATGGTTGATGGTGTCACGCACAAACTTCTCCATTTGGGCATGGCATCGGGTATAGGGGGTCTATCTGGCGCTCTTACAGGAGATGATGTTGGTCGACAGGCTTTATCTGCCGGTATAGGTGCCCTTGCCGCTGAAACGATGCATGACATTATCAAGGAAGACAAAGATGCCGTTGCACAGCGCGTGGCCCAAAAAGCAGGAGAGCGCGGCATTGATCTTAGAGATACAGTACGCACCAGACCTCTTATCCTAGACGAAATCCGTGCTCGCCTTGAGGTCTCGAAGTTTGCAGGAGCCATGGCTGCTTTCTTCGCCAAGCAAGATGTTGGGGCTGCCTATACAGCAGCGACGACTGCTGTGGAGAATAATTCTGCACCAAGTCTTCTCTCTGCCGCTGGAGAGGCCTTATCAAGACTAGGAGCGCCATCTGCACCTATTACGGGAATGTCTGTCGTTGACCAGGTACAAGAAGCGGAAGAGTTTGTGCGTGATGCCAGTGATCGTGCGGTTGATGACTCCGGATATGAGTCCGATACATCAAAAGAGCTTAGATTACGACTCCAGAGAGCTGAGGCCAATTATGAATCCGTCAAAGACCAAGGATTCCTTTCTCGTCATGGAAAGGCACTAGAATTCTTTGATGCTCGTCAAGCTTACGACGCTCGTGTTGACTTCAAACAATCCATTAGAGCCGCAGACAGGACTTCTCGTC
>CAMDPW010000066.1 GCA_945905715.1 Rickettsia typhi | reverse complement strand
AGACTCTCCTTCCCTTATAATCTCCCCTGTTAAAACAGGAAGAACAGGAGACGCCCCGGAACGTTTCGTGTTGTTCTGCCCCACCACCAGCCAACCCCATGATTATCCCCTCCGTCAAAAAACCACCGTAATCATCCCCACCGGGGGGGCTTTTCCTATAGTTTTGGCCTGTTAGCAAGCCAAAAGTGAGCCAGATTTCCATCCTAATTTGAGATTAAAAGTAGTTCTGTTTGTGTATGTCCAAGAATCTGACAGATGTTATTTTTCAGAAGGTCATTTGATAACGGGTTCCAGAACCTTGTCCGTATTTTTGAACAAGCCCACACTCAAGTAATTGCCTTAAGCTGTATGCAATTGTGCGCGGAGGCATGTTTGTTTGCTCTGCTATTTTTTTATTGGTTAATCGTATTTCCGGGTGGTTTTTAAAGCACTCATAGATCTTTGAAGACGCTTCCGACAATTGCTTTATGCCGATAAATCTCTGATGGTAAATGTCTATATCCCCTAAGGCCTCCCTTATCATCTTCATCATAAAAGTCAAAAAATAGTGTATTTTGTATTGGGTCGGGTCAGGTCTATACATGCCGTTTGAACATCGATTGAGTGTAGAATAATAATCCTCCTTGTTTTTTTCAATCTGTCTGTCTATCGCAATGAGAGGAACAATCGACTTGAGCATTTCTTGATTTGATTGTAACAAGACTAGGAGGAATAAGGCTCTGCCCATCCTTCCATTGCCATCTTGGAAAGGATGAATAGCTAGAAACCTAAAAACAAATTCACTAGCAACGGCAATTGGCCATGGGCACACATCGATTGCCTTGTTATACCAATTCAACAAATCTGACATGGATACCTGCGTGACGGGTCCGGCATCAGCTGTCTTAAAAATGACTTTGGACTGTTTGGTGATGTTGTTGTGCTCAACAACGAAATTAGGCTGGACCTTGTACTGACCAATATAGGGCCCTGAAAAAGAGTAAGAGTCCATTAAGGCATGGTGCAAGGCTCTTAAATCTGTTTCTCGAAAGGGTTTCATATCTTCGAATTGCTCAAAAATCAAGGAAAGAACTTGCCTGCATCCAGCAACCTCCTCATAGGATCGTTCCCTGTCTTTTGATAATTTGTTTTCTATTAAGGCTCGGTTTTGTTCAAAGTTTTCTGTGCCAGAATTGGTTTCAAGGATGGTATCAAGCCAGCTAATTTCTTGATCTGTTAGATTCGCATTTTCTATGCGCGTGGAGGCACCTATCATGCTCGCTTTTGCAACCTTTCGGATAAAAGACAGCTCTTCTGTCGAATAGCTTTGGATTCGTCCATAAACACAACAAAACTGATTGTCGAGGGACTTGAGATCATTAACAAAAGGGGTTATATCAAAACTCAACACGATCAGGCAATATCAAGCAACGAATTTATATATTTATTGCACGATTGTGTGAATCAGTCAACTTCCACCCCAATCCATTTCTGTGAGCGCATCCTTCCTAAGCCCCTTAGAGTTTGACCTGTTTATCAGGTAAATAACAGGTCAACCCCCCCTAATTGACTAAATTAGTTAAATCTTTAGCAATGTTTAACGGCACTTTAACGGCAATTTTTGCTGAACTCATAGCTTTTAGGCTATTTTCAATAGCAGTTTATACATCATGCCGTTCGTAACTTTTGTGTTACAATGCGCATCACAAAGACAACGTCAAAACTCAGAAGAGGATGTCATGAAGTTTATTCCCAAAGTTTTAATTGCTTTAGCCTTAACACAAGCTGAGGGGTTTTCGGCTTCACGGCTCACGATGCTTGAGCCTGCACTCATGAATGGTATGAGAAAGGCAACGTCTTTGCTATCTCCGTCTGCGGCTAGATATTCAACGATCCTCACTCAGGATGCGGCTCCTGTTAGGTTTTCTCGTGGCCTTGTTAGCCTCCATCAAAGCCGCTCTATGCTAGCCCCTTCCCTTTTTGCGACCTCAAGGCGTCTTTTCAGCTCTCAATCGCCAGAACATCACTCTAGAAAAATATATCATCCTTGCGTTGATGGTATTTTTCAATATGGATTTGAAAGTAATATAGCTATAATTAACTTTTTAAATGCAGTCCTTGATTTTAAAGGAGAAAAAGAGATACAGGACGTTGAACACATCAAAAAAGATATGCCGACTTCTGATCCATCATCTTCATTAGGATATCATTTCACCGTTGATGTAAGGTGCCGAACAAAAGACGGACACCATTTCTTGGTGGAAATGCAGAATGACTTTCGGGACGACTATCATCTGAAGGCTCTTATAGAGCACTCTAGAATGTTAGGTTGTTTAGATACGGATCAAACTGAAGATGATAAAGAGAAGAGAACATTAAAAAACAAAAACGATGCCACTGATTTTTGGAAGGGCATTCAAGGTGTCTACACAGTCGTTATTACCAATAAGGCTTTTGGAAAAAAAACGATGAAACATTCTTATCCAGGAGAAAAAAGGATGGAACCTTTGCTCGTCAATCCGTATGAACTTCGTCATACGGAACAGCTGGACCGTCATTACGGAGATGTGCCCAATAGAATTATTCTTTTGATGCTGGATCATCTCAACAAACCCGCTGCCGAATTAAAGACTCCTATTGAGGATTGGGCTTATGTCTTTAAGGATAGGTCTTTGAGGTCTGGCTCAGACAAAATACCTGAAACAAAAGAACTTGAAGATATAGAACTTATAGCCGATAGAAATCCTGGCATTAGGGAATTCATTGAACGCATTGATGTGAATAATTTACCGAATGAGGTTAGGGATCGTTATATGCGCGCCATCCGCTACTACAATGGAGCCATCTTGGATATCAAAGAAAGGGGAAAAAAGGAGGCTCTTTTAAAGGCTGCTTGTGCCATGAAAAAAAGAGGTAAAATGACGAATGCTGAGATAGCTGATGATCTTGGATTATCTCCTGCTGAAGTTAATGACGCAGGTGAGGACGATCAAGAGTCATAATTAGGTCAAATCTATAGGTAAAGCCCCCCGGTGGGGATGATTACGGTGGTTTTTTGACGAGGGGATAATCATGGAATGGAGGAAGACAATACGAAACACCCCACGGTGTGGTGATTATTGTGGTTATTTAATCACGAGATAACCACGAGAGACTGTATCGTCTGGTTCAAATCCATTGACAATGGTGCCCTGTGGGCGTTGTTATCGTTGTTATTATCAAGGGGAAACAACAAGGCGAGGGGGTTTTGAGCGATGGCAGTCGTTGCTTTTGTGTTTTTGGCGTATGGGGTTTCTTGGGGGCTTTGTGATTATGGGCAAGGATGATATGGTTTTTGAGGGATTTGGCTTGAATTCCCCCTCTGTGCCTATATTTTCCCTGTTATGGCCTGTTATCTGTATTGATGCGACCTGATACGGCCTGATAACTCAAATGGTAGAGCTGTGGTAGAATTGCTATATCCTGATTTCATGAGCTGAGTTTTTCTGCGGCCTTTTGACAATAGCCCCGCTGATGTCCTATCTTATGCTCTACCCGAAACCCGCAGAAATACCATAAAAACCGGAGACGTCCAACGCCGTCCTAAAGGCAATTCCAGACCTCCAGAATGACAGAATGCAAAACCAGAATGCAACGATGACAGCCATCAACACCGAGCAGCCAGGAATCCTCAACAACCCATCTATCAAAATTGATATAGGGCTTAATCCCAGAAACAGTCGTCGGAGGAAGGGGATCGTGGATAGGTCCTGATCATTACACTCAGTCCTAAAGGGTATACACCAAAAAAGATATACGCACACAACCCAGTTACCACCACTCTCTCAATTTTGATATACCGCTGAACTGTTAGAAGCCCAGAATGACAGAATGCAAAACCAGAATGACACGATGACAGTCATCACCTAATTTGATGTATCAATTTTGATATATCCCTAAGCCATAGAAAACACAGCATGGAAATGTACGAATTTCCAAAACGAAGGAAGTCGTCAAACCAAGTCAAAGTCTAGATTTTAGACCCTGGGGGGCTGGGAGGGGAGGGTTCCAAGTTCACTTTAGTACCCATTGGTGATTTGGGTGCCGGTCGGTGGATGGAGCTGTTTGTCAACCACACCGGATCAATTCCTCCAAAATCTTACCAAAAACCTGACAGAAACTAATATTGGAAATTCTGGGTTTATTTGATATCCAAACCGCAAGACAAAAACATCCTGTCAAAAAAACAAAGTACAGAACAAGCGAATAGGCGTGCCAGGAGGGCTCCAATTTAGGTACTAAAACAAAATGGGTACCCAAAAATTATCCCCCTTTTCACAGAAAAC
>CAMDPW010000065.1 GCA_945905715.1 Rickettsia typhi | reverse complement strand
TAAACTAACTTAAATCAGATGTTACGATGTGTTATTAGTAAAATCAAAAACACATGACCACAAAAGCATATAGTAACGATCTTAGATTGAGAGTAATAGATCAGATAAAATCAGGTATGAAGCAGAGAATAGTAGCGAAGTTATTTTCCGTGAGTATCAATACTGTAAATAGGTGGTGGTTAAGATACAAAACATATTTGCTCTATAGCAAATGATGCTTGTCATATTAATAGTTGTACTTCATGAGTTTCGCCACATTCAATAGTTATGGTTGGTAAAGTAATAAAAATGTAGCACAATCATGTCAGTAAGTTACCATAAATAGAGGCGAGGTCTATATGATATGGCGTATAAAAAAGGAATATGAGGTTTACTTTAACTACTTGCTTAAACAGTAGTACGGATTCAATAATGTAATTTATACAAGTACCAATAAGAAAGTAAAAATAAATTTAGAGCTTTTTATAAAAGAGTAATACTTGCCTCGCGCTACAAGCTGTACATTCAACTTAATAACATGACTTAGGCATTTTTCTGTCTTTTTATCATCTTATAATTTTTCTTTGACAAAAGCATAAATCTTTTTATAATCAACCAAGTAACGAGTGGCCCTTGTGGTGGAATTGGTAGACGCGGTAGACTCAAAATCTGCAGTTCGTAAGAACGTACCTGTTCGAGTCAGGTCAGGGGCACCATATTAATTAAAGAATATGACCAGCATTTCTTCGTTGTTGTCCGAATTAGACTGGAGTACCTCTGTTCAGCAGGAAGCCGTGTTACAAATCATGCATTTTTATGGCTGTTTTGAGCAAGATTTGCCCACGCACTTACTAGCAGTACAGCAGGTGGAAGAGTTGCGGCAAAAAGAATCAAGTTTTAATGAAATCAATTTATTAATGCAGGATAAATTAAAACGACCACTTGGTAGTGAAAGGGGGATGCTAGAAGCTGATTATCGTCTAGTTGCTTCACCTGAGTTATCACAAGAACTTTTGAGTCGTTATGAACAGCTCGGTATGATTAAATCAATTATACCGCCGCTCAATCAATCTTATGATGCTATTTTGCTATTAGGAGCAAGCCAATCATCTTTTACTGAGCGCTTACAAATCTTGGTTAAATTTTTTGAAGAATCTGCTGGGACTGGTACAATTTATGTACTTAGTAGTATACGCAAATTATGGCCACTGGATGAACCCATGTTAACATCAATGTTGGCTGAGTGTGTTAATGATTCCATTGAAGAAATTCATGCTAATTTTGCACAACAATTTCCTAAAGAAATTCGTAACCAGCCACAAAAATTGAACCAAAAACGTGACGAAGTTTTTTCTTTTTTTGCTAATAAAAGTATTAATTTTCCTACAGAAAGCGATATGACGGCTGTATTATTTGATAATTCTGCCATTCGAGACATAGCGCACTACAAGCTTACATCACCTGAATTGCGTGCGACTACTGAAGATACAATCAGGCTTTTTGACCAAACTTTTCGTCAGCAGCATGACGATCTAGTAGGAGCTAAAATTTTGGTAGTATCAAAACAACCTGAGGCTTTATATCAGATTGAGCCAGTCAAAAAAGTATTACATGCGGAGGCAATCAGTAGGGGAGATATTACTTATGGTAAAATTGATTTGCTTGCTGCAGAGGTTAATAATCCTAATCCAATAGTGATTAATGATGCTATTGCTCGTAGGGTTTATAGTCGTCTAGAACAAAAACAAATCTTACGTAGAGCACCATAATATGTAAATAGCGTTAAAAGTCACTTTAATTTTAGCATGCAATCACTTGGATAGAAGTTTACGATTTAAGTAAAAAAAGTAAGTTTATTTTCTACATGATGTTTAATATGTCGTCACCATTATATGCGCTCATAGCTTGGTGTTCACTGTCTTTCAGGACATACTAAATTCAGTTGCCCATTACAATTAAAATGGGTGAGGTAGTTAAATTCACTCAAGTAGATGACTCTGTTCGGGAGGTTATGATTCTGGGTAACTGCTAAAGCTATTCATCTCAGAAAATTAACACATACTAACCCAGATCAATTGAAAATTTATCAAGCTTGTAAAATATTTTCATTACCACTCAAAACAATTATTACTGAATAGTCAACAAAAATAAAGAAAATTTGTAGTGCCCTAAAACAAGATTAAAATTCTTGTAATGTAGGTAAATACTACCTTTCATTTTTTATGCGTTCTAACTTGGGCAGAGGTCTTATAGAATCAGTAGGCTGCAGAGTTATTTTTTTACCAGCTTATTCACCAGATCTTAATCCTATAGAAAAATTCTGGGCAAAGATGAGAAGATGGGTCAAAAATAATATTACCGATGTTGATAAATTATATAATGCCCTTGAATGCTTCTTCTTAACAGTTGGTTTAAGTTAGTTTACTGTACAATATACTGGGGGTTATCCACCTTGCCTGTTTATACTAAAATTAGCACAATACGCACTTGTAATTTATACGAGCAGATTATTAAGTTAAATTATAGAAATAGCATCATCTATTGAATAATAAAATTGGCGATTGAAGCAGTGAGGTAATTTACAAGACTACCAATAATTACGGCTTTGAGTGTTAGTTTTAAGGCTTCTTTCCGTCTTTCTGGCACCAAGGTAGTATACACTCCTAACAACACACCAATACTGCCTAGATTAGCAAAACTAGCTAAAGAATACACAGCAATTAATTGCGAATGCGCAGATAAACTATGACTAACTTCTGCTAAAGCTCTGAAGGCAATAATTTCATTTAAAATAAATTTAGTGCCGAATAAAGAACCAACAATTTGAGCTTCATGCCAAGGAAAACCTATTATCCAAGCAATAGGAGCCATTAAAAAACCCAATAACTCTTGTAAAGTAAAAATAGGCAAAAAATTTGGAGTGAGTGATGCAAGTAGTTGATTTGCAATATGAATCAGGGCTACAAAGCCGATAATCATAGCAACGATTTTAACCATTACCTTACCTCCGTCGGTGATACCTATATAGATTGCATCAATTGCGCTTTTAGCTTGGGTAAAGTCAATATTATTGCTTTCGGTAAATTTTTTCTCTATTTCGGGAATGACAATACGCGATAAAGTTAATGCACCAGGAATACTTATTAATGCCGCTGTTATGATATGAATTATGGGATTTGCCATTACTGGCGTTAAGATTAAAGTGTAAATAATGATTACTGAACTTGCTACTCCAGATGTTCCACAAACCATCAATGAGAACATTTCGCTATGGGTTAGGTGTTTGAGATAAGAGCGAATTACTAAAGGCGTTTCTGACATGCCAGTAAAAATATTTGTTGATACCGCGATACCTAATGTATAGTAAAATAAGTTGAATTAGCATAATTGAAAGAAGTGTCTTATTATCTCAGACAGATCATTAAATTTGGTAATTTGATCTTTAATCCATCGTTTCATATTTGCCCAAAACTTCTCTATAGGATTTAAATCTGGTGAATAGGGTGGTAGAAAAACTACTCTACAACCTACAGAGTCTATTAAATCTCTAGTTTTCTGGGATTTATGAAATGATGCGTTG
>CAMDPW010000064.1 GCA_945905715.1 Rickettsia typhi | reverse complement strand
GGAAAATAACTTCGCTACTATTCTCTGCTTCATACCTGATTTTATCTGATCTATTACTCTCAATCTAAGATCGTTACTATATGCTTTTGTGGTCATGTGTTTTTGATTTTACTAATAACACATCGTAACATCTGATTTAAGTTAGTTTATTATGTATATATATATTCAGAATGGATCAGTAACATCTCCTTCCTAGCAAACTTGCTCCATATTAGTAGCGCATTTGAGATTAAAAATTATCTAATACCAAGCGAGATCTTACTACCCTTCGAGCAAAGAATTACTAAGCTACAAGAATTTTTAATTGATTGATATAGTTAGCAATGACATCCAACCCGCTTTGCCAGAAATGTTCTTCATTTGCGTCTAAATCAAACCTAGCAAGCAACTGATTGTATCGCTTAGAGCCTCCAGCAGCAAGCATTTCAATATATTTATTAACAAAACTAGTGCTGTCTGTCTTGTATTGCGCGTATAGCGAATTAACCAAACAATTAGCAAAAGCATATGCATAAACGTAAAATGGACTATGAATAAAATGCGGCACATACTGCCAAAAATATTTATACTTTTCTGAGAAATGAAATATTGGGCCCAAACTTTCTTGTTGAGTTTTGAGCCAAATTTTATTGAGTTGATCTATAGTCAATTCTCCCTTAGCGCGGCTATTATGCACACCCAATTCATACTCTGTAAATGCAATCTGACGCACCACGGTGCTAAGTAAATCATCAATTTTATTGGCTAGAATTGATTTTTTTACTTCAGGGTTTTGCTCTCGTTTCAATAGTAATTCGAAAGTAAGCTGCTCAGCAAAAATTGAAGCTGTTTCAGCTAAAATCAACGGCACAGTACACATCAGAGCTCCTTGTGTTTTAGCAAGCTGCATATGCACTGCATGACCAAGTTCATGAGCTAAAGTCATCACATCTCTGGCTTTGCCTTGATAGTTAACTAACACATAAGGATGAACGCTTGGTGCTACTGCACAAGCAAAAGCACCAGAATATTTGCCTGGACGTAAGATTGCATCAACCCAGCCATTATCAATAAATTCTTGTGCTATTTTCGCCATTAATGGTGAAAAAGTATGATATGCTTCAAGTACAATTTGAACTGCTTCTGGCCATGGACTATAGATCTCTGCAACTTGTTGGATTGGTGCTAAACGATCCCAATATTCAAGTTTGTTTAAGCCTAAAATTTTAGCTTTAAGTTGATAAAAATCATGTGATAAATGTTGATAATTTGCTTTAACTGTAACAATTAACTTATTGACTACCTCGTCTTCTATTAAGTTAGCAATGTTGCGTGCGGAAATTGGTAAAGCAAAACCTCGCAAGTCATCATTAATTTGCTTATCTTTAGCAACAACATTGGTAATGCTGGCAAAAATTTTTGCATGCTGCACAAATTGCTGTTCGATTGCTTTAGCAGCTTTTTCTCTTGTTGTTCGTTCGACAGCTGTCAATAGCTTAAAAATTTCTTGATTGGATAAGCTTTTAGCATCATAGTCAAAACGCATCTGTGCTTGTGTTTCGTCAAATAACTTTACCCATGCTTGGTTACTAGTGATTTGTTTTTGATGTAAAATCTGCTCTTGATTTTCAGCTAATTGGTAAGGCTTGAATACTCTGAGATCGCGCAACCATGGCTGATAATATGCAAGATTTTTATCTTTTAGTTTGGCTGCTAAATCAATCTCATTAATTTTATTTAATTCCAAAGAATAAAAAATGAGATATCTGCTAATATGGTTGATTTTCTCCGTAGTGTCTTGATAAAAGGTGCTACGTTTTTCGTCTAACTGATCTGTAGCAAAAACCAAAAAAGCATAACTACCAATTTTCTCTAACAGATCACTTATTTGCTCATAGCGCTTAATTGAATTAGCTAAATCTGGCGCCAGTAATCTGGTAATTTTTCCTTGATAATCCTTAGCAAAATTTTTACATAGATCTTGCGCTCGAACTAAATCATCAACAAATTTGACTGAATCAATTGAATCATATAAATCTGATAAATCCCAACTAGGAAGCTGAATTTGCTTTTCACCGGTCATCCCTACTCCTTTGTTTTCTTATTGAAGTACTAAATATAGTACTAATTTTATGTGATACAAGCACAAAATTATATCAGTAAATTTGAATGATAAATATCCACTACCATCGATTAAAATCAATAGTTTGGTATCCACTTGAAAAGTAGATAAAAAAAGCATAAACGCTATCAATTTAATATTTTAAAGTCATCGTTATTACAGCGTATTTTTTTGCTCTTCACTATATTTTTATATGTCTTTTAAATAAATATTGTCCATGCTTACAACAAAAATATCCTTCTAAATGCGTAGAAGATTTGCTTGTCTAAAACCTTCTTATCCGTACCACTCTAAATGATTCTTAAGAAAATCTTTAATTTTATCACAAAATATTTAGGATTTTTACATCTCAGAACGTGCGCTTGGGATTTTGTATTGGATGATATAAAACTTATATTGGTAATAAACGTGAACCTGCTATAATCAAAAAAATACTGAGTATAAGTCTAGATTAAGTGCTTAATTTAAGATCAAATAAAGGATGTAGTATGCAGCATAAAGATAGCGATAAAGGTTATATTATTGTAGTTGGCAACGAAAAAGGTGGTGCGGGCAAAACCACTTCCACTATGCATTTAATTGCTTCGTTAATGCAATTAGGATTGAAAGTTGCCAGTATTGATACTGATCATCGCCAAGGATCGCTTTCTAGATATCTAGAAAATCGTGATCACACTATTAGCAAGAACAACTTATCCCTGAATACACCTACACATTACAAAACTTCAGCTAGTAAACATCAAACCTTAAGTGACATTGAAAAGGAAGAGCGTGATGAGCTTATGACCATCATCGATAAAGAACGTGCACAAAATGATTTTATTATAATTGATACCCCTGGCAGCAACAGCCATATAGCACAACTAGCGCATGCACATGCTAATACTATCATTACCCCAATCAATGATAGTTTTGTTGATTTAGACTTATTAGCGTTAGTTGATGGCGAAAATTTAAATATTGTTAAACCTGGTATTTACAGTCAAATGGTTTGGGAGCAAAAGATTGAACGCGCTAAACGTGAGCAAAATTCAATTGATTGGATCGTAATGCGTAACCGAGTTAACGCCGTTGATGCTAAAAATAAACGCAATATGGAAAACGTGGTTAATCAACTCGCAAAAAGAGTAGGATTTCGTGTGGCATCAGGCTTTGGTGAACGCGTAATTTTCCGCGAATTATTCTTAAAAGGTCTGACCTTACTTGATTTGCTCGACCCCAAATTAAAATTCCAATTTACCTTATCGCATATTGCAGCACGCCAAGAATTGCGGAATTTTATCCGCGCCCTTAATATTACTAAAATTAATCAGGCGCTTGAGAAAACAAACATTTAAGAGTAATCATGACCAGAGATAAGGCAAAAAAACGCAGCGCGATCTAGCAATGGTTAATAGTGCTATTTTCAATAAATTTTTTGAGATATTTTTTGAATTTCATCATTCCAATTTTTTATGTTCAAACCTCAGAATACCAAAGGCAACTATTTTTTTATCCAAAGATTTGGATTGTGAGGTTGTTTCTACTTCTCAAGCCAATTATCATAACATTCTTTAAATGATAGCTCAGAATGAGCTTCGTCAATCAGTAAGTCTTTGTTATATCCCATTAAACTAATAGAAATTTTGAATGTTGTGCAAGATAGATGTCGTAACTTACAGTTTCCTTCGCTAACTATAGCATGATTATTTTCTTTGACCAAAAAACAATTTTTTCTTGCAAAAGTAGACACACTAAGATACAATCCAACAATTAAAAACAAAAATGTTTTTTCACAAAAAATCTCAAAATAAATGCAACTTTCCTGGACTATCAATAGTCTACAAGCGGCTATGCCCTGTAATCAAATTTTTTGATCGTATCTAGACTAAAGTTAACAAGTATGATATCTGAATATATCGCAAATGCTCTAAGGTGTATTAAACTTACTTCACTAATGATCAGATAATCAGTAGTGAGTTTTAGAAAGAATGTAATTCCATAGCTTTATGTTCTATGAAAGTATTAATAGATCGATTCATTCGTTTTTTTGTAATGTATTTTTGACTGCTAGATATGGGATTTTCTATAAACCTATGCTTTTCTTGGCTAGAACATTCTATGGTAACTCCAAAAATTAAGACCAAAAATTCACTTTACGAGAAGTGGTACTTAAATAAAAATTGGCACGAAAATTGAAGGGAAAATAATGAATAGTAGAACTAAAAAACACTACACTAATGAATTTAAATTTAAAGTGGCGTTTGCG
>CAMDPW010000063.1 GCA_945905715.1 Rickettsia typhi | reverse complement strand
AATATCTCGGATGCTGACTTCTGACTTTTTCCTGATTCTAGATATTTTACTACTTTTTTTCTTAAATCTATACTGTAAGGACTCGTACTCATTTTTCCTTTTAATCTAACACATAATATATGCTAATTCAACTTATTTTACTATATCTTTACTGTGGTTGATGCTTAAGAGAAGGAACGTATCGTAACTAAATCAGCAGTTATGAATCTAGGTTTTACTGATATTAAAAAAACTCAATTTAAAATCATAAACACATCCAAACTAGATAATATAAGTAGGGTTACTCAACATTGGCATGCGTTAATAAGTTGTTGGCTAAAAATTTAGTTACTCCTATATCATTGTATGATGTATTGCCTAGGATACGAAATCCTTATACTCAAATTATAGAACTAGATCGCAAGTCTCTTTAGAAGATATGCGCATTTCTAGTCCTAGCTTTTAAAGATATAGAAATCATATCAATGCTACAATCTAGAGTATTAAATAACTACAAAGCTTTACTGATAAATCAGTTGTTCCGGGTTAGTTGAATTTTAAATCTTATTATATTGGCGATTGTATTGACAGTGATATTATTGGTGAATTAAGATCGATACTTAATTATGATACTCCTATTTGTGGCTTGTATCGAAGATCAGTATTATAATCAGGCCTTAAAATTACTAGGAGAAGAGCTGACCGATCTACCAGCAATAGCTAATTTTTAAAAAATGAAGAAAAAAATTTTTCTTTGGACTAAAGTGATTTATTTCAAATGTTATTTCTAGAGTCTTTAGTGATAATTATTTTACAGTTATTTTTAGAATTGCTCATGTGATAGTTTTTATGAGTCGTGGTATAAAGTATATTTTGTTTTCATCTTATCAGAAAATCATTAAATGCTTTGTGGATTATGTTGATATTGCTTCACAAGCATGATAAGTTTGCTGGAGATAAGGGTAAATAGATTTGATATGAGAAATACAATATTTAAAATATTTGGCGTTATTCTTTTCGTGATACTAGGCATAGCTGTATTTTTTTACGTCACATATGACTACGTCTCTACTGACGATGCTAGAGTAAAAATTGCAAATATCTACGTAGTATCTGAAGTTCCTGGCTATGTTACTGCTATAAATTTTACTGCAAATACATTTGTTCATGCTGATGATACAATCATAGAAATCGATAAAGAGCGGTATATTATTGAAAATAAAAAAAGTGAAGCAGGTTTTAATTATTTTCAAAATGAATATGAAAGAAAATCAAAATTATCCAGGAATACCGTTATTTCAGAAGAAGAGCTAGATAAGGCAAAGTATGATTTTGAAGTAGCAAAGGCGCTCTTTGCCAAGACTCAATATGATTTAGATAGAGCAAGTGTTAAAGCAAAAACTGACGGGATACTGACTAATTTTGATATTAAAATTGGTGACTTTATCTCTGAAGGCAGAAATATCTACAACATAATAAATAAAAGCGATATTTGGATTGAAGCTAATTACAAGGAAGCAGATATTGAACATATTAAAAGCGGACAAGATGCTGTAATAGAAATTGATAGTTTTTCTCGCAAAAAATGGCATGCAAAAGTTGTCAGTGTTGCTCCTGCAACTTTGGCCGAGTTTTCAATTCTTCCAGCTCAGAACTCTTCTGGAAATTGGATCAAAGTTCCGCAAAGAATTGCTGTCAGATTAGAATTTACAGAAGGTCAAGACTTATCAAGATTATCCTCAGGTATGAGCTTATATGTAAAAATTAAGATAAAATAATTTTTTATGACAAATTTGACAAGCGTCAAACACAAGAACGTCATTACCTTTTGCGTAATGGTTGCAGCTGTAATGGAAGTTCTTGATGTAACTATAGCCAATATTGCCTTACCACATATTCAAGGAGCATTAAATACTTCAAAAGATCAAGTAATGTGGGTTTTAACCTCATATATTGTTTCATCCGCAGTAGCAACGCCGTTCTCAGGCTGGATTGCTTGTAAGATTGGAATCAGACAAACCTTACTTGTTTGTATCACTGGCTTTACAATATCATCAATATTATGTGGAGTTGCAGATTCATTAGGGCAAATAGTCTGTTTTAGATTATTACAAGGATTCTTTGGAGCTGCGTTGATACCATTGTCTCAATCTGTTTTGCTAGATATTAACCCAAGAGATCGATACCCACAAGCAATGGCTATCTGGGGTATTGGGATGATGGTTGCTCCAATTTTAGGTCCAGTTATAGGAGGTTTCATTACTGATACTTATAATTGGAGATGGATTTTTTTTATAAATGTACCAGTTGGTATTGTGGCTTTTTTTGGAATACTTATTTTTTTACCAAACCTTGGAAAGAAAGATACTAGATTTGATTTATTAGGTTTCGTGTTATGTAGTGTGTTTATATTTGCATTACAGATAATGCTTGATAGAGGCGAGCAAAAAGATTGGTTTGAATCTCAAGAAATTGTTACTTTTCTAATCATTTTTATAGTTGCTTTTATTGCTTTTGCTATACATAGCAAGAGTTATAAGGATGCTTTTATTCCAGTTCAGCTTTTTGCTGATAGAAATTATTTAGTCAGCAATATTATAATATTTTTTGTGATGGCTGTTTTATATGCAACGCTTACAATAATGCCACAATTTTTACAAGACCTAGCTGGTTATGATATAGTTGATGCTGGAATTTTAGTGTCTACAAGAGGTATTGGTACGTTGTTTGCAATGATAATTGTTGGAAGATTTGGAAGTAAGATAAATATAAGATTTTTAGTAGCCTTCGGCTTAACTCTCATGGCAAGTGCATCGTATATAATGACATCTATTAATATAGATTCAGCAAAAGAACTTGTCATATATTCAGGTTTGATTCAGGGATTTGGAGTTGGTTCTATTTTTGTACCTATTAGTTCGGCATGTTTTGCAACAATTTCATCTGAACTTAGGCCGCAAGCAACAGCGGTGTATAGTTTAATTCGTAATATTGGAGGTTCAGTAGGTATTTCAGTATTGACATTTATAACAATATATTACACAAAAATGAATCATGAATTACTTACAGCATTTTTAACGCCTAGTTCAAAAAATTTAATAGATTTTTTACAAAAATACCTATCTACTTTTACTACAGAAGAGCAAATAGCGTTATTAGAACTTCAAGTAACACAGCAAGCAACGCTTATCGGTTATATTAATGCATTTTATGTATGTATGATTATTACTGTATTAATGATACCTTTAGTATTTTTTCTAAAAACAGATAAATAAATAATGACTTATGGAAGAATGAAAATAATAGATTACCTTGTTGGACGGTTTTTTTTCAGTACAGTCAGTGTATTTGTGAAGTATGGGACAGTCTGCTGTGTTGGCCTGTATGTAGATATATAATCTTGTTCATAGGTGCTATGGTCGTTTGTTTAGTATATATCGATATAATGACTGTTAATAAATATAAAGTGCTGTAAATGTCCAGAATTTAATAAAGTTCTGCTAATATTTAATAATTTATAGCTTAGAGTTTTTTTGATTACACTTTGATCAAACTTTCTTTGCTAATGTAGCTATCGTGATATATATTTTATTTTTTATAGTAATTGGATTTTAAATATAGCTATACTCTCTTTACTGGATCTGACTTCAGAGACGAGGGCATGGAGGTAAAAAGTTATTTGCATGTTATCAGGACGACTAACTCTTTAGCTGTATGCCAACCAGCATGTTCTATTGCAATAATTGCTTGCGGTGTATCAAGATATTTTAGACATCTTAAAAAGAAAAATATTTATATATACTGCTCTACCATAGATAGGTATTTTATAATGAAAATTGTCTCCATTCTCAACATTAACTGCACTGTAAACGTAGAAGCTTTGTAATCCGAATTTAATTTATTTGCGTGCGGTAATTTTTGTAAAACCAGTTATGTTCAAGGATAGCATGAGTTAGAAAACTAGATTCATCAAAAAAATAATACTTTTTCTTCATTATTTTTCGATCGTTGTTCTGATATTTATTTAAACTCATAACACGTTGTTTATATTGCTTGTGATACTGCGGTCTTAGCCTAATATATAAAAGATTAAGTTTATGTAACACTTTATGTACAGTAGATTTATTTGTTTTAAGCTAAAACTTCCCTCCCAACTTTAGAATTATTTTGTGATTGTTAATAATATTCATTACCTATTATTAAAGAGCCTTATAATAAATCTCTAGTAAATTATTCTCTCTAGTGCTACCAGTAATATATTAAAGTCCTAGTACACTACCTTTGCTAAAACTATTCATCAAAAATCTTAATATATTACTAACTTATGTCTAATCTTTAGCAACAATAGGTATACCGTGTTTCTTTGCTGATATTATTGCTTGAAGTCTAATTAGTCTGCTATTTTTGCTCACTATTTTAAGTTATTCTACAATTTTTAGTAGATATATTAAACTAACTTAAATCAGATGTTACGATGTGTTATTAGTAAAATCAAAAACACATGACCACAAAAGCATATAGTAACGATCTTAGATTGAGAGTAATAGATCAGATAAAATCAGGTATGAAG
>CAMDPW010000062.1 GCA_945905715.1 Rickettsia typhi | reverse complement strand
AAATATTCAAAAATAGCTGCCCCACCTTTATCTGGTCGACGTACTATGGTGATATAAAGCTCATTGACAAAGGCTTCATGACTTAATTGTTTCTTACGCCATTCTTGATTAACGAACTCAGTAAAACTTAGGTTATTACGCTCATGATCCTCATTGCCAGCTATACTATTATCCATAATACTTTGCCGACGACGCACAGTATGAAAATAAAGAGCAATCCCTCCAGTAGCTAAGCCTTTAAAAAGAGTATTCCGCAAATTCTTTTTGATATCAAGATCTTCATCGTCAGCTGTTTCAAAGGAAAATCCTCCTACCTTAATAACCTGTAGTAATTCATCATCTTTAGTAAGTATAGTGCGGCGATTCCAATGACAAAGATATGGTAAAAAATTGGAAGTTGAGTACTCCATCTTAGCATACTGATCGCGAGCAGAGCGGTTTTTAAATATCTTAATCACAATTAAAAATACCTTACCTTAGTATGGATCATAGGAATTAGTGCCATGAAAGCCTTTATTTTTACAATTAGTAGCAATCTGTCCGCGTTTTAGATATAACTCCAGAAATAAAGGTTCTTTAAAGCAAATAACATAGCCAATCATATGGACTATTACCGCTATAAAAATAACCTTAACACTAGGTGCGTTAATATAAGCAATGACGTTAATAAACCCATTTAGCAAGGCAAAAGTAAAACTCACCCCTAAAAACATGGTAGGACGCGTTAACCCAACAAATAAAGGATCAGTGTTAATTGAACCGGTATCGCTCATACTCTCCTCCAAAAATTATTTCTTGCTATAATCAAAAAAAATAGTTAATCATTTACAAATATTTTTATATATAGTAGCTTGGCTAAAATACACGAGTTTAACTCAACCATTACATTTCACTTTCAATATGTTGTTGGATAGTATCAAAAACCCATACGATATTAAGCATTGTAACTTTGATCAACTTTTACAACTTTGTAAAGAGTTGCGCTGCGAAATTATTAATATTGTGTCGCAAACAGGTGGTCATTTAGGAGCAAGCTTAGGAGTAATTGAGCTAACTGTAGCTCTCCATTACGTATTCAACACTCCAACAGATAGGTTAATCTGGGATGTGAGCCATCAAAGCTACTCCCATAAAATTCTTACTGGCCGTCGTGATAAAATGTCTACACTTCGACAAAAAAATGGCTTGTCTGGTTTTACTAAACGCAGTGAAAGTAAGTATGATTGCTTTGGTGCTGGCCATAGTTCAACTTCAATCTCTGCTGGCCTTGGTATGGAGATTGCCAAACAACTATCTAATAAACAAAATAGAGTCATCTCCGTGATTGGTGATGGCGCGATCAGCGCAGGTATGGCCTATGAAGCAATAAATAACGCTGGCTCATTCAGCAATAGATTAATTGTAATTTTAAATGACAATAGTATGTCAATATCACCAGCAGTTGGTGCCATGAGCAGCTACTTATCGCGATTTATTTCATCACGTCCTTATTTATCGATCAGAGATACGATTAAGGCCTCTCTTTTGCATGTTCCTTGGCGTAAATTCATTAGTCGCGCTTTACAGCAAATTGAAAAAAACCTCAAATCTGTTACTAGTAATGGTAATATCTTTGAAGAATTAGGATTTTATTATATCGGCCCACTTGATGGTCATAATTTAGAGGATTTAATTCCAGTTTTACAGAATATACAAAATGATGATCATAGTATCACTAAACCAATCTTGGTGCATGTAGTAACTGAAAAAGGTAAGGGATTTTCTTCACCAGAAACCTGCGCTGAAAAATTTCATGCTATTGGTAAATTCTGCCCAGATACTAAATTACAAAAGAAAAATACTAGTGCTAAATCAACATATACTAAAGTTTTTTCTAATGTTTTAACTGAACTTGCTAATAATGATGATAAGATAATTGCAATTACCGCAGCCATGTCCTCAGGTACTGGTTTAGATAAATTTGCTGCCCAACATCCAACTAGATTCTTTGATGTAGGCATCGCTGAGCAACATGCGGTAACTTTTGCTGCTGGCCTTGCTTGTGAAGGTTATAAACCATTTGTAGCAATTTATTCAACTTTCTTACAACGAGCATTTGATCAAATAGTGCATGATGTTGCGGTACAAAAATTGCCAGTAAGATTTGCTATTGACCGTGCCGGTCTAGTAGGAGCTGATGGAGCCACTCATGCTGGCTCATTCGATATTGCGTACTTAGGAACTTTACCAAATTTTGTAATAATGGCACCAAGTGATGAACAAGAATTGGCGAATATGATTTTAACCGCAACGCAAATTAATGATCGGCCGGTAGCAATTCGTTATCCTCGCAGCGAAATAGTTGGTGATACTATGAATCTAAAAGCAAGTATTGTCCCTATTGGCGTTGCTAAAATCATTGAGCAAGGTAGTGAAGTTGTTATATTATCTCTAGGTACTAGACTCTCTGAGAGCCTAAAAGCATCCTCTTTACTGTACGAGAAATATAATATTGTTTGTACCATCGTTGACGCTAGATTTGCCAAACCAATTGACCAAAAATTAATTAGAGAATTAGCCAAAAAACACCATTTATTAGTTACGATTGAAGATGGTAGCATTGGCGGATTTGGTTCATATGTGAATGATTACTTACTAAAGAATGACCGCTTTGGTAATAATAATCTTTTAGTGCGTAATTTATATCTACCTGACACATTTCAAGAACAAGCAACCCAAGATGAGCAGTATGAAGAAGCTGGCTTAAACGCTGAGCAAATTTTTGCTACTATCGTTGAGGTTCTGCAAAATAAAAACGAACCTTTTGCTAGTAAATTATATATTGCAAAAACTGACTAGCAGTGATAAGTTTTTACTGTGTTATTGAATGCCGATGTAGCTCAGGGGTAGAGCGTCTGTTTCGTAAATAGTAGGTCGCAGGTTCGAATCCTGTCCTCGGCACCAATGTGATCGCTGTTTTCAGCAAATTACACTCGAATCTAAAAATCTCTACGTTCTACATATGCTCTACAATTGTCATATATAATCATCTATAGAATCAGGTATAATTTTTAGAATTCAGATATTTTTTTAACTTACCTTTTCGGCTTTTCTGCATAAAATATTCATAATTTTTAAATAGCGCATCAAGAGAAGCTAAATGCGATTCGCCAGCCTCTTTAATAAAGCAACTCACATATCAGAACTCAAGAAAATTTACCTCAGTCTTGCACTTATAGTTTTGTTGGAGATAAGGTAACTGATATTGAGCCTGCGGGGAAGCGATGCCCCGCAGCAAAGTATTTATACTGAAAAACAAGCACTACAACCAAAATTGCTTTGTTATCAGTAAGGAAATATCATACAATCAAAAGAAAAAACCTAATGAAAATGCGCAATCTAAAAATTAAATATTGTCAAACTGAAGAAGAATGGAATGCTGCTTGTTATTTTCGCCAGCATTATTTCTTTGATAAGGCCGGTTTGCAGGATCATTATACCTGGACATTTGACCATCCTCAGCATGAGCATTTTTTTTATATCTTGATGATAAAACTATCGGTTATGTACATATCCAGCTTTGGAAAGATATGCGAGCAGCAATGAGGATCATTGTAGTCGAGGAAGAATCTCGTAATAATGGTAATGGCAGTAAATTCCTTGCAATGTGTGAGGACAAAATCAAAGAACTCGGCTATCATGCGATGCATACAGAATCAGCGCCGCTAGCTGAAAATACTATCGCAGAAACAGCTATATAGATGCAGCTTTCAATGATTCTGACGGCTATGAAGGCTCACCGGAAGATGTGGCACTTGCGAAGAGATTATAGAGGGTAAAGTGAAAGCTATAGCAGTCGTTCCTTATGATCCTAAGTGGCCAATGCTTTATGAAACTGAGGCTGGTAAAATCAAAACAGCTTTAGGAGATACCCTAATTGAGATCCATCATATAGGCTCAACCTCTGTTTCAGGTCTTGCTGCCAAACCTGTAATTGATATTATTGCGCTAGTAAAGAACTTTGATATAGCCATTTCATTCTTAGAATCAATCAGATATGAAGCAAGAGGGGAAGTGTATTTGCCATTCCGTCAGTACTTTAGAAAAGGCAAAGAGGTCAATTTGCATGTTTATGAAAATGACAGTCCTGAAGCTTTACTTAATTTATATTTTCGTGATTATTTACGCAATCATGAAGCTGCAAGAAATGAATATCAAGGGCTAAAATATTCTTTATTAGAAGATGAGAGAGTTGGCTTTAAAGATCATGGAAAATTTACCAATTATAATCTTGGTAAAGATGAATTTATCAGAAAAATTCTGAAGTGCGCAGGATTTGATGAGTTTAGACTGATGTACTGCAATCACCATCACGAATGGGCAAATTATCATCGCATCTGCAAAGATCAGCTGTTTGATCCATACCAAACTAAATACAATAGCCAGTATAACCCAAATCACCCGACTATGACCGACCCTAATTGCTTCCATTTTGTAATGTATAAAGGGGTAGAGATTGTATCCGTAGCCATGATTGAGTTCTTAATAGATAATGCGGTAATTTTGAGGAGCCTAGCTACTGATGAGCCATACAAGATGAAAGGTTATGGAAGGGAAGTGATGCAATTACTAGAAAAATGGGTTAAGAGCAAAGGCAAAAAAGTAATCAAAACACACTCTGCACTTCCTGATAAACAATTCTACCGTAAACTTGGCTATATTCATATGAAATTTGACGATAGGTCTATCCTTATTGAATCAGTTGATCTGGGGAAGGAACTATAACGGAAATAAAACTTCTAAGTAAAGCCGATATCCCAATGGTTTATAGATACAGATGTAATTAAGACTTTGCACAGTAAAGGATTTATTAGTTTTGATAACGTATATGGATATGATTTTTTTGCTGTAAAATGAGGTTTTTATTCTAAATTCTTATTTTTACTATCAGAATTAGTTGGCATTTTGTCTAATATTTTAGCATGGCATTTTCTTAGCAAAATATTTAACCATTACCAGAATGGCAAAATTTTTACTTTAGATAATGCTAAGGCCATAAGATTCTCAACTTTAGAAAGTATTTGTAAATATTTGAATTGTGAGCCAGGTGATATAGTAAAATAAGTTGAATTAGCATAATTGAAAGAAGTGTCTTATTATCTCAGACAGATCATTAAATTTGGTAATTTGATCTTTAATCCATCGTTTCATATTTGCCCAAAACTTCTCTATAGGATTTAAATCTGGTGAATAGGGT
>CAMDPW010000061.1 GCA_945905715.1 Rickettsia typhi | reverse complement strand
TTTGGCTGCAAATTCTTATCCGACCCAAACTTAGCAATTTTTTGCGTTGATGGTCTTTAGGCAAGATCAGGATTTGTCATAGTGATAAATTTTATAAAATTCTAGTGAGGTTAGATCAGATATGTTATCTTACTCATACCTTATTTACTCCTCTTTTTTCTAGATATAAAAACTCGAACTGTTGTTATAAAAATTATTCACAATTTCAAATGAACAATTTTATTAATGAATATTTATAAATTAAACGTAAAAATTTAATTCTCAAATAATCTCGTCCCGTTTGCAATTAATTCCGGCCAAGAAATATAATCAGTGCGCTACATCTACTGTTATTTTGTTCTCAACAAATTGATAACAAGTGTTATTATTAGCATTTCTTTTCCTCAAAAGATTTTCCTGAATCCCTAACATCAAATCTCTACTCGCAGTTGCTGATGAGATACCTTTATGTAGAGTCATGTACTCTTTTCTATGAAACCATTTTTGTTTTAAAGATTCTTTAGCATACCGTAACCTCTGTATAGGATGGATTACTCGTGATGATTGTGAAGTAGTATATTGACGTAGTGCTATTACTATTTGTTCTAAAGAAAATGTGATGAACTCTGTGGATTCACCTGCTTTATCACAGATACCTAATATATCGTAATATTGTCGTTGGTTTTCTTTAATAACTGATTCAACAGCAATAAATTCAAAGATTGAGTTTTCTTTAGTTAACAACAATTGTTGCCAAAGTCTTCCCATGCGTCCGTTACCATCGGTAAATGGATGGATAAATTCCAATTCATAGTGAAAAACACAAGCTTTTATCAACCAAGGTACTGTATCATCATTAATGAATTTAAATAGATAATCCATTAACTCAGGGACTCTACTTGCTGGAGGAGCCATATGAGCTAAAATTTTTTCTTTAAAAATACCTACCCCTTTTTCTCGCCACTGCCCATTTGTTGTAATAAGATTGTTCATCAATTCTTTATGCGCATCTTTAAAGCTATTTATAGAAAGAGCATCCCAACGTTGCAAATCTTCATAAACTTTTATTGCATTCTTTACTTCTAGAACATCTTTTGGTCGTCCTATAATTTTCCCTCCTTTAGATATAGCAGTAATTTGTTCTGTAGTAAGAGTATTACCCTCTATAGATAGAGATGATTGTATTGTTTTTATTTTGTTATCCCGACGTAAATGTAATGAAAGTGGATATAATTTTGCTCCGTATAAAATGCCAAGTTGATGTCCTATCTCTTGAGATAGAGATAAAATGCGAGAAGTTATTTTAAAAGGTGGCGTTTTAGTCATGCAATGATAGTATCATATGATACTATCATTTGCAAATGGAAGCTTATTTTTTAAGCTACTCATTGTGGGCTGAGGTATTTTTGGCGATTCAACTTTTACGTACTAAGTTAAATTTAAAATTTCCAAAATATTTGAAAGCGTTATGCATTATTTTTTTACAAATTTGTAGATCGGTTAATCTCAGCTAGGAAGATAATATTTCACTTATGGACACGTTTTATTATTTCGTCTAATTTATTATATAGTTGTGCATTGAGGTCTTTATAGCTATCAGTATTTATTACCAAAGGTTGATTATACATACTACAATAAAGTTCATCGTCTTGATCAACTTTTTTAATGTAATCTACAAATGTTTGCATGGAGGTAAAATCTTTATAATCAATAAATGCTTTTTTATTAAAATCCATATCGACGTTAGTGTCCCCGTAATATATAGGTATACTTCCAGCCATATATGCGTTTGGTAATTTTTCTGTTATATACCCATCGAATGTTTGATTTTCAGATGCGATTATGAATTTGCATTTTTTGAAGAATTCATCTGTTTTTTCTTTTTCTCTAGGTACTATTTCGCCAATATTATTAAACATAACACCTCCTGCTGCAACAAATTTATATTTACTTAATTCATAAAAAATTTCATTTCTTTTTTTACAACCATCAAACTTGTAATTAGAAGATACCAAAAAACAAGCAAAATATTCTTTTTTAGGTTGGCATTTTGGGCGATTTATTGTTGAAAATAGTATTTCTCCAGGTTCTAACATGTAGTACGGATAACGAAGCCATTTGTCATGATTTATTCTATTAAAACCAATAACTAGATCCCAATAATCATAATCAGGACTGACGATATAGTTACCGGCAAGTAAAAATATAATTTTTTCCCAATAAGTTATGCGCGGTAAGCGTGCTTCTCCAGTATACCAAATTTTAATTGATCCAGGCTCAGGTTTTACTATGTTTTCTTCATATGGACCTGATATAGTAACGTCACAATTATTTTTAACATATTTAACTTGATAACGATCGATAAAATACTTGTCTATTGCACCCAAAGTTCCAGGAACAAATTCATCAAACTGATTTATATGACAAATTCTCAAGTAATCATTGTCTTTTTGGTTTTTAACAATTGACTTTTCGTTATTAATTTTATTAAAAGCTACTAAAATAATAATTAATGATAAGCATCCTGATATTTTAGCCACGAAAATATTTTTCATGAATTACTTATATTACCTTTTAGCTGAATAAATTTTTAATTCCGCTGCGCAACATTGCTTTTTGCTCCATGTCACCAAATTTTTTAAACAGGTGGATGCAAATCGGTTACCTTTTTTTACATGCTTCAAAATTTCAGAAGGACTATCAAATTTTAAACGACTTCTTGGTCTATTATTTAGCTTTTTTCCACTTTGTCAAGCATCTCCTGGCTAGCACATTAAACACTCAATTGCAACACATGCTCATATTTTTTTAGTATATTGCGAGTTAGGCCGCCAAAGTTACCTCTAGTGGCCTACCAGACAAATTAAACCGGCGTGAAGATCTGTGATGATTCTTATTCAAGCTAATATAAAAATGCTGAAGCAACATAAAAATAATAAAATAAAGAATTATCATGTTTTTACTAATACTATGTATATACTTTCTCTAAAAAGAGTACTGGGGTTGTTTTTTAATGTTGTCAACTTTTACTTTAATGATCGTAAGTCTTAGTCTAACTTTGACCTTATATTAGATAATTAAAAATCTCGTTACTTGCTCTAAATATGGCACTTTATGGAATGTTTTTAAAGCAAAAATTAATCACTGTAATTTTGAAAAAATTAAATGAAATAAAACTACTTTTCGTTCCAATGACCATCAAACACCTAAACTTTTTTCATATAGTCTACTGATAGGTTGATTGAGTTAGTTCATTTCTTCTATTTTTTCTTCGATTACTTTGCCATCTTTATTTATTTTCCTAATGTAACGTTTATTTTCAGATTTTACTTCATATTTCAAGGCAAGCTCTTCAGCATCTCTAGTTCTTTCTATTAGATAATCTTTTACTTCTATAGGGGCTTTATTAAAGAAATTAGTGACAATAGAACCATATTTTTTGACTTGTGCAGAAAAGGGTAAAGAGTAATTATCATGTTTATCTATGTATTTAGAACTTGAAAATACGCCTTCTTTATTTTCTTGTTCTTCGATGTCAACACTGTAAAGACCATTAATAAAATCAGTAAAATTATTGGCTAGCAAATACATATTTGCAAATGTTGGATGCTCACCTTCATCTGCTTCTTCTTCGTGATCCCAAAAGTAAACCTTTCCATACTCAGATCCCTTTATACCTAAGCATACGTAGTTACCGCCTGAATCACGAGCAATTGGAATACATTCTTGAGGTATTCTATCCTTAAGTTTCAAATATTCTTTGACCAAATCATCATATATCTGTACATGAAAATCAACTTTAATATCATAAAAAGCAAGAAAGCGCTTTAAATTTGAAGCATTTTCAACGTCAATAAAAGAGTAACAATCTTTTTCTGGATATCCGCCGTTATGGGTTAGAAGAAAATTTTTGTAATCTTCAGGTAATTTAATATCAAAATTGTTTTCTAAAAGATTAATATCTCTGATATTCAATTTTGTTCTCTCATTATTAATTATAATATTTTTCATTTTGTATTAACCCCATGTTTTGTAGTTGACATTCCTCCAGTGTGTGGAAGCGCTTTATGTAAATCTTTTGGAACACGTTGCATAGTCGTTTTGTCCTGATGATGATGCCATGTCTCTGTAATAGGGTTACGTATAAAATTAGGATCAAGTTTTCTTGCCATTTCATCTGCTTTTTTAATATCTAAATATCGATTGCCGGTCAATTCTTCGACTTTAACTTCTATTCTACTGTAGGGTTTAAAATCTGGATATGCTCGTTCATCATAATGCACCCCATTCGGATATTTTTCCTCTATATTGAGCTAGTTCATTTCTTCTATTTTTTCTTCGATTACTTTGCCATCTTTATTTATTCTTCTAATGTAACGTTTATTTTCGGATTTTACTTCATATTTTAAGTTAAGCTCTTCAGCATCTCTAGTTCTTTCTATCAGATAATCTTTTACTTCTATAGGTGCTTTATTAAAGAAATTAGTGACAATAGAACCATATTTTTTTATTTGAGTTGAGAATGGTAAAGAGTATTTGTCATAGGTAGAAATTTCAATATCTTTACCTTCTTTATCAACCTCTATGTCATAACCATACAAGCTATTGATAAAACCTTCAAAGCTATTAGCAATTAAATAAAGATTGTTATAATATGGCTCTGTTCCACCATCAGTAAGCTTGTACCACTCCATATCATGATCCCAAAAATATACTTTATTATATTGCTCTCCTATAATGCCTAAGCAAATATTATTTCCACAACCATCTCCTCCTATAGGTATAAGCTCTTTTGGGATCCTATTCTTATATATGAGCACTTCTTTTTTTAGATTGTTATATTCACTCTCGTATAAGGCAAAAAACTTTGATATATTGCTTGATTGATCCTTACCATCTTCAAAAAAATCAAAGCTATCTTTCTCTGGACGCCCTCCATTATAAGTTAGTAGGTGTTTGATATAATCTGGTGGCAAGTTGATTTTCAGATCATGCTCTAACAATGCTATAGATTCAAGGTTAGTAGCTGGCTTTGTTTCAGTTATAATAAGGTGCTTCATAATATTTACCAATTATTTATTGTGTTTGTTAATAGCAAAACCGCCTGTATGAGCTATCTTATGCAAGTCTTCTGGAACTAACTCCATAGTCTTCCCATCATGATGGTGATGCCAAACATACCCATCTGGTTCACTTTTCAAACCAGAGCGGAAATTTGCTTCTTTTCTATCTGCTTTACGATTATGACTGAATTCGATTTCTACTTTACGTATTGCATAAGGAGTAAATATGAAAAAGCCTTCTGGTGTAACCTGAATACTTCCAGGGTACTTTGCTTTTATCTCAGATGGCAGCTTTTCTACTGGATAGACTTTCCCAGCATATTCAGCATTTCTTGGATAATTTGGTCCAACTTTTTGGACAGTTTCAGGCAAATCGTGTCTATCTTTAAAAACTGCGATATCATCTAAAGAATCACCGCTATTTTTGCCATGATAGTCATCAATGTCAATGCCTTCAGCAAAAGCATGCTTTGGTTTAACGGTCTTTGCCAGTGTTTTCATACCTTGAGCAAGATCGTGACTACTCATTGTTGCCAGTGCCGTAAATTTCACCAATAACTCTGCTTCATCTTTACTAAGGGTAGAATCAGC
>CAMDPW010000060.1 GCA_945905715.1 Rickettsia typhi | reverse complement strand
TCACGATCTTGCTCAAGGTATGAAAACACTGGCAAAGACCGTTAAACCAAAGCATGCTTTTGCTGAAGGCATTGACATCGATGACTATCATGGTAAAAATAGCGGTGATTCTTTAGATGATATCGCAGTTTTTAAAGATAGGCTCGATCTGTCTGACAATGCTCATACAAAGATTGCTGATACAGAGGGCTTTAGTACGAAATTTGATGTAAAAGTAATTCCTAGCGATATAATACTTAAGAATTATGCAAAATATATAAGTGAACATAATTTGCATAACCCTGGCATACTAGATGGAAAGCACTCTGAAACATTTTCCGGATATAGATACAAAACATACGAGTTAACGAAAGATATGATTTTACACAGAGCAGGGAAACATGGACATCCGGTTGGTGATTTTTATTCTTTTGATATTCCTAATAGTGAATTGCAGGTAAGAATTGATAAAGCTATCCCCTATCAATGGAAAGACGGGAGAAAAACAACGATAGATACGATTTTTAAAATTAAGGTACCAAAAGGCACAAAGATTCATGTTGGGGGTGTATCTAGCCAGGGAAGTATACATCTTGGCGGGACTCAGCAAATCGTAATTCCTAATGCAAGAAATATTCAAGGTATA
Source organism: Rickettsia typhi (assembly GCA_945905715.1). Classification (GTDB taxonomy): domain Bacteria; phylum Pseudomonadota; class Alphaproteobacteria; order Rickettsiales; family JABSSG01; genus JAGVLN01. Next base: position 5,188 of record CAMDPW010000060.1, on the reverse strand, counting down.
GAAGTAGTAGAAGTTATAAACATTATAAAAGAAGGTAAATAATGAAGGATTTACAAAAAATATTGCTAGAGCTTACAAATTTTTTAAATAAATATGATGAGCCTGAATGGAGAAATGTGTTTGCTCGATTATATCAAGAATCGCTACAGTATACAGATAGTTACTATGATCAATCATTTATTAACGAAATAAAAAGGTGTTTTGGAGGTATGGGATCATTTACCGATCTTGTACTACATAAAGATATGAAACCCCTTAAAAAGGAAAATGATGAGCTAGAAATATTAAAAGATCAGCTATATGAAAAATGCATTGAACTTAGAACATCTCAAAATAGAAGCTCAAAATAAGTAACAGCAATACCTCAGAAAGTAATACAAAACATGGGTTTAATAACAAATGAAAAATATTACAGCCATAGATAGCGAAACAAAATTAACAAAGGCAGATGTAGCCTTGTTAGAGCAGAAGCTTGGAATGAATTTACCAATGGAATACAAAAAATTCTTACTGCTACATAATGGTGGACATCCGGAAAAGGATTGTTATCCAGCAATTAGCTCTAAGATATCTGGGTTTTATGGTACGGTTTTTGAGGGTTCTGATTTGGCTTGGTTTTATGCTTTTTATGATGGAGAATATTCAAATTTATTGAAAGAATATTCGAGATTTAAAGATAGGATACCTGAAGGTTTTGTTCCTATAGCTCGTGACTCTTTTAGTAATAAAATATGTTTATGTTTAAATGGTTCAGAATATGGTAAAATTTATTTTTGGGAATTTGACTATGCAGTTCCATATGGAGAAGAGCCAACCTTCGATAATATGTATTTGTTAGCCAATAATTTCACTGATTTTATAAATAGTTTATACGAATTTGTAGATATAAAGAAAGATATTAATGGCAAAAAAGTTTTGATTTATAGCCATGATAAATACTCCCTTCCGTTCTCAACACAAGCAAAAGAGTATGGTGATCTAACCACTAATTTTTTTGCAAAAGCTCCTGCTGAGGTCGAAGATTATATAATAGAAGAAACTGAATCTACAAAAGATTTACTTTTATGGTATGAAGTAAAATCTGAAAATAAAAAATATTATAGGAAAATATCTGAAACTAGACAAATAATGGATTATCAGGAGTGATAAAGCATGTATAAACGTTTCTAAGGGACATGAACGGATGATGATGAATGCCAGAATCCATATTCATGAGGATCTAAGACTTGAGGTAACAGGACATGCTGATATGAAGGGTGTTTCTTTAAGCGCTAAAAGTTTAGAAGCATTCTTTAACTCCCTATTGCTTGAGTCAGTTCAAGATATGTCAAAACATAGTAGTTGGGGCGTAAGTCTTGGATTATCTAGCAAGGACATCTCAAGTATTGGTGGACAAGTTGACAGTAGCGAGAGACATGCGGTACGTGAGCTAACTAGCATTTTAGGTTCCAAGAAATGTAACATTGTAGTGGCAAATGCCCTGCGATTAAATGGGGCGATGATAGCAGATGATGGAACATATAGTGACCATGGTGCACTTACCTTAAGTGTTGGAGAGTTATTTGTTCAGCACATATATGATTATGATCAGGGCTATACTTTAGGAGCTGCGATATCTAGCAGTGCATTTATGCCTACTATTGGTGGGCGTGATGGTGAGGGTGAAACCTTGTCGACATTAGGTGGTGGTAAAGTGAAATGTACAACAGAAGGTGGTACGTGTGAGACAGAGCAAACAAATAGAGACGTTGCTAACCCACAAACCTGGACTCAACATTATGATATTGATCCAATTACTCCTTATATCCCTATAGGAGGACTGCCAAATCTACCTAAAACACCAGAGGGTAAGGTGAATTGGCCTAAGGTTAATGAAAATCTCGAAAAACAGGTTAATACACTATTTAAAGATTTAATAAATATCTTTGCTGACAATAAAGTTGAAGAAATACCACTACCTAAAACAGATAATTGTCAAGCCGGTGGGGCTGAAACTTGCGATGTTAAGGATGAAGATCCTACAAAAAAAGCAGATGAAGAAAAAAAAGAAACAAAAAAAGAAAACGATAATAAAAACCGGAAAGATAAGGATACTAAAAAAGAAACAAAACCTACTGATGAGAAAAAAAGCGATGGAGAAAAAGAAGGTGTTGAGCGCTATAATGAGGAGTTAGCAAAACATACTTATCTAAAAGTATCTAAAGAAATTGATAATATTAATGGATTATCTGAAGGTCAAAAAACTGAGTCAAAAGCATTGGCACAAAAAGAGATTAATGACTTTGTAAATGCAGATGCAAAAACTAAAGAAAGAATAATTAGCCGCTATAATAATCAAATACAAGATCTAGAGCAGCAATTAGCAGATCAAAAATTTGACAAAACAAACTTGGGTAAGGTATCTGGCTTTTTTAGCAAGATATTTGGCACTAATCGAGCCGAGGCTGAGCCAATTACAACAACTATAGGTCTTAGTATTGGCCTAGAAGAAGGCTTTAGTGTATTATTAGTTATTGGCATTGGACTATATGCAGTTGCTAAAATACAAGAAAGCATCAATAAGGGTACAATACTTAGTACGCCAATTCATGAGAATAAAGGTACTACCCATAGTACACCTGTGCATGAAAATAAAGGTGATGTTGAGACTTTCCCAATATATGAAAATCAAGGGCAGAAGCTCATAACTATACCGGAAGAAAATGGGCATTTTCAAAAACCTGATGGCTTTCCTATTCATGATGAAGATTTACATATAATCTTTGAATACCAAATAGACGGAAAGAAATTTCAGGATCACCACATTATCAGTGATACAAATAAGCATACACAAAACCACGAGCTATGGGAAAAAGCAGGAATGAATCCTCAATCTAAGGTTAATAAAATATTTTTGCCAACAGAACCAGAGCATCACCAAACAAGGTCTATTCATAAAGGTAGGCATTGGGATAGTATCAGCGAAAACCTTGGTGGAACAATGACTAGAGAGCTTAATAAAGGTAAAATTGAAAAATGGTCAACAGATCAATATAAGGAGGCATTACATCAAATATTAGCCGAAGAAAGACAAATGCTTCGCTCAGGCGAAAGAAATTTAAACAAAAATAATAGAGGAAAGAAATGACAATGAAAAATAGAGCATGGTTTTTATCGGAAGATGGTAGAGCTCCACATACTCTTTATGTGATGTATGATAACGCAATCAATCCTAGTATAGTAAACTTTTTTTATGGCAGACTAATTGACTTATCTGGATTTAGTTATAATCTTTCACCTAATTATGATGAAAAAAAAATTAATATAGATTATCTGTATAAAGTAAATGATAAGATAGTAAAATTCCACATAGCTAATACTGACGAAGAACAAGATAAAGAATTAGAAACATGGGATGTAACGTGTACAATATTAGGCGCAATCAAGAATAATCATCAACGTATTATTTTAATAAAATCAGATATTCAGGGAGAAGCTAACTTATTATTAAATTCCAGTAATAAAGATAAAATCAAAGCTTTTATATTTAATGTTAGTGATAATAAATGGGCAAAACCTGAACATATATTAAAATGGGATTTTTTACCAAATAGTACAGCAATACCGCTTGCTAATGAAAGAACAGTAGCGTTACTAGAAAAAATTGCACCTGGTCAATTTCAGGCGCTTCCAACTGAAATTAGAATGCCAGACGGATCAATTATAAAAGATTATAAACTGATTAATGCAACTCATTCTATTTCTGCGATTGATTATAGTAAATGCACCATTAAAGAAGAAAGATTTCGTACTGAAGCTAATAAATATAAAGATTATTGGTATAAAAAAGATTGTTTAGGGGATCAACTGCATATTGCTATTGAGGAGTATACTCTAATATTTCTTGGTTCAGAGATATTAAGAAAGGCAATAAAAAATGCCTCTTTGAGCGGACTAACTTTTAAAGAATCGTATGGTGGAATTCATAAGTTTGTAGAAGAAATAGAATAAACGTGGCGATGATAGCAAATGCCCATAGAGCAGATGATGGAACATATAGTGACCATGGTGCACTTACCTTAAGTGTTGGAGAGCTATTTGTGCAGCATATATATGATTATGATCATGGCTATACCTTAGGAGCAGCAATATCAACCATTGCATTTATGCCGACTATTGGTGGGCGTGATGGTGAGGGTGAAACCTTGTCGACATTAGGTGGTGGTAAAGTGAAATGTACAACAGAAGGTGGTGCATGTGAGACAGAGCAAACAAATAGAGAGGTTGCTAACCCACAAACCTGGACTCAACATTATGATATTGATCCAATTACTGCTTGTATACCGATAGAACCACTGCCGAATCTTCCTAGAACACCGGACGGCAAAATAAATTGGGACGTGGTTAAAGGTAACGTTAAGGGGCAATTTGCTCAAGTGTTTGATAATTTGGCAGCACCAGATCCTACATTACCTGATACACAATCAGATGAACCTTTAACTACTCTGGAAAAAGCAAAGCTAGCGGTAGCAGTTAAGGAAGCTGAAGATAAGGCAAAGAAAATCAAATTATTGTTTGAAGAAGGTCAAGCAACAGATGATAATGAAGCTACTACAGAACCTGGTATATGTCTGTTACCCGAATATCAAATATTTTATGACGCATATGATCCCACATACCCTTACAAAGAGGCTAAGACCAGTGCAACTAAAGAGCCAGGTATATTAGAAGGTAGAGGAAAAACTGCTGTACGATATATTAAAGAAATAATGGCAGAGTATAATCAATTTGCACAAGAAAATCCTAAACTTGCTAGATATGCCTTGAGTGCTATCTCTATGACTCTCAAGACAACTATAGGTGCTATACAAGGTGCAATTGTTGGTTCAGTTATTCCCGGAGTAGGCACGATAATTGGTGCTATTAGTTCCGGTAGTAGAAGTTTTGCTGTTGCTGCGGTTGATGAGGTAAGAGGTGAAGTCATTGCTGCAGTAGCAGGTGATGAGATTGCCGCGGGAATACAAAAAGGAGCAGAGCTTACAGCACCGGCGCTGATGAAAGCTGATTCTACCCTTAGTAAAGATGAAGCAGAGTTATTGGTGAAATTTACGGCACTGGCAACAATGAGTAGTCACGATCTTGCTCAAGGTATGAAAACACTGGCAAAGACCGTTAAACCAAAGCATGCTTTTGCTGAAGGCATTGACAT
>CAMDPW010000059.1 GCA_945905715.1 Rickettsia typhi | reverse complement strand
CGCAAACGCCACTTTAAATTTAAATTCATTAGTGTAGTGTTTTTTAGTTCTACTATTCATTATTTTCCCTTCAATTTTCGTGCCAATTTTTATTTAAGTACCACTTCTCGTAAAGTGAATTTTTGGTCTTAATTTTTGGAGTTACCATAAGTGTCATGTCTTTTCTCTTGCTGCTGCCAATGTTGCTAGCTTTGCAATAAGATTATAGATAGGAATTTTATTGTAGTTATCATTCATCATTTCTAAGTTACTGGTAATTTCAGAACCAAGACTATTTAGATTGTTACGAGAATCTCTTAGGGAATTAAACCGGAAAAAATATCCTATGGGCTCACCATCCACAAGATAAGATAACGCTTCAGCAGCAAAGCCATTAAAAGTATTAATTGTTTTTATTCCTTCCTGAATTATTACTTCTGAGCTTACCACACCCTCTTTGATCACATCCATTTTATTTCTAGTTTTCTTATTGATGTTATCAATTTCCTCTCCGCAAGTAGCAGTCATTATGCCCATGCCATAGGTACCGCGTTCAGCTTTAATATAAACATAAGGTTTATCAGTGATGCCATATTTATCATACTCATTTTGTAATCGCAAAATCATCTCATCAACAGCTTTTGCTAAGCATTTAATGCCTGTTTGTTCTTTAAAATTTATTTTGCCACAATTACGGTGCAAAGCTGATAAAAGAGTTGGATCTAATCCGAATTGTTGACAAAATTCAGCTAGCACTAAGTCATAATTTTTGAAGTGTTGAGATTTTGTTCGTAGATGCCAACCATAATTTACATGCGGTATAATTGGTTGCTCTATATTTAAAAGTTCTTGAGGTACACCAGAAGTTAAATCAGTATTTAGTAAAATGATATCTGGAATAAACCCATTTGTAGTGATAATTTTATTTGCAATTTTTATTACTTGAGAAGCATTGAGCTCAGGAGTGTTTGTAGTTATTTCACTAAGTATTTTTTCTTCAGTAGTGATAATGGCTATTTCAACGACATATCCAGCCTGTTCTAGTATATTTTTTAAGGTTATGATATTAGATAAATAAAATCGATTTCTTGTGTGATTTTCTGGTATTATCAGTATTTTATTGCATTGTGGATAATAGCGCATAAAAAAAGACTTAACATTTTGCCTTGCTACTATTATATTGGCTGGAGTCAAGTTATTCAAACCAGCTGGAAATAAATTAGTATCAACAGGTACGATTTTATAACCAGAATCTCTAATGTCAACCGAGCTGTAAAAGCATCTTTCAATATATTTATATTTATGAACAAACCAATCATGAATTTGCGCTTCTTTTTGTGCAATTAATTCTTGTAAAACTATACTAATCTCGTTCATATTGCTTAACTCGCTCAATTTCTAGGGTGCTGGCTAATACTACCAATCAAACATTGGAGGCAACTCATACTAAATATAGCAGCTGTTTCTGCTTTCAGTATCCTTGGGCCGATATGTACTGGCAGTATTTGCTTATGTTTACGAAGGTACTGTCTTTCTTGATCGGTAAATCCACCTTCTGGTCCTACTAAGATAATGTAGTTTTTCTTTATATCAAGAGATGGTGGCAATTTATTTAAAGACAAATTTTCTTCTTTTTCATCGCAAAAGATTATTTGTTCGTTTGGATCAAGCGCACTTATTGCTTCATTTAATTTAGTAAGCGGCACTATCTCAGGTAGCGACAGTCTCTCACATTGCTCAGTAGCTTGCAGTATATAGCTGTTTATTTTACTGCTGTTTATAGCACGTACTATAGTTCTTTCAGTGAGAATAGGTATTAATTTATTTACGCCAAGTTCTACTAATTTTTCGATCAGAAAATGTAGGCTGTCCTTTTTAAGAGGAGTAAACATAAGTGAGATATTCTGAGTATTCTTATATATCCGTAGTTGCTTAAGGATTTTTAGGCCTAGTTTATTTTTTTCAGTTTGTTCTATTTTCGCAAGCCATTCTCCATTCTGCTGATTAAATAGACGTACGTAATCACCAATACTTACTCTTAATACATTTTTTAGGTGATGCAATTTCTGTTGAGTAATTGTAATAACCATATTTTCTACAAAATCTTCTGGGTAATAAATGCGTTTTGTATTATAGTAATTGTGTTTGCCCATTTTCGTAATAAAATAACAATAATAGTAACTTATAAATGAAAGAAAGTAATAAACCACCAAATAATCAAGAACAACTAGTTGTAAATTCATTTAAAGATGAGGAGATTGGTGGACAATCTGGACCAGAGCCTACAAGGTACGGCGATTGGGAAAAAAATGGTCGGGTAACAGATTTTTAGAATAAATTCGTATCATTAACGAATTCTTAAACTTTATTACATATCCTCGTCTCTTAAGTAATACGAGAATCTCATAATATTTAAGGAGTGGTTATGTTAAAAGGTAAAAATGCAGTTGTTACTGGCTCTACCAGTGGCATAGGCTTGGCGATTGCTCATTCTTTGGCTGAAAAAGGTTGCAGTATTTTATTTAACGGTTTTGGTGATACAAAAGAAATTGAAAAAACTCAAGCTGAGTTTCGCTCTGTGTATAAGATTAAAACTGACTACTCTGCTGCTGACATGACTAAGCCGAAGCAGATAGAAGAGATGATTAAGCAATCTGAGTCTAAATTTGGTAGTGTTGATGTCTTAGTTAACAATGCTGGTATTCAATTTATTGCCTCTATAGATGAGTTTCCTGATGAAAAATGGGATGCTATTATTGCAATTAATTTGTCCGCAGCTTTTCATGCAAGTAAACACGCATTGCCTGGAATGAAGAAACGCAAATTTGGTCGTATTATAAATATTGCCTCAGTTCATGGATTGATAGCTTCGCCAAATAAATCAGCTTATGTAGCAGCAAAGCACGGCGTTATTGGTTTAACTAAGGCTGTGGCCATTGAAAATGCTTATACATCTATTACTTGCAATGCTATTTGTCCTGGCTGGGTCAAAACATCTATAGTAGAAATGCAAATTGCAAAAATCTCTAAAGAGCAAAATATGTCTATGGCAGATGCAGAGGCCTTTTTGTTAGTTGAAGGACAACCAACTCTTAGGTTCATAAGTCCGAAAGAAATAGGCGATTTAGTCGTATTTTTAGCGAGTGATGCTGCTGCTAACATGACTGGAGGTGCCATCACTATTGATGGGGCTTGGACTGCTCACTAATTGATTAGATTATTATTGCAATTTCAAACAGAGGAGTGTGAATGTGGATAAAGAGGCAATCTTAAAACTACCTGGCATGCCAGCATCAAGTCCAAGCTACCCAAGAGGTCCATATCGATTTGTTAATAGAGAGTATTTTATTGTTGTGTATAAAACTGATCATGATGCTATCCGCATGGCATTGCCTGAGCCACTTGAGCCAAACAAAGACAATATTGTAATGTATGAATTTTTGAAAATGCCAGATTCCTCAGGTTTTGGTGATTATTCAGAAAGTGGTGTGGTAATTCCTTGCACATTTAATAGAGAAGAAATGAATTATACTGCCCAGATGTATCTTGATTGTTCGCCACCAATAGTTGGAGGAAGAGAGATTTGGGGTTTTCCCAAAAAACATGCACAACCAAAATTAGCAATCATTCATGACACTTTAACTGGAACACTTGAATATGCTGGTCAATTAGTATCAATGGGTACTATGGCTTACAAACATGAGAATCTGATACATCATGAAAGACATCAAGAATTAGCTGATATAAAGGTCATTACAGCTAAATTAGCTAAAACGCAAGTTAATCTTAAAATTATACCACATGTCGATGGTTCAACTGAAATAGCGCAGCTAGTGGCATATAACATGACCGATATTACAATAAAAGGCGCATGGGCAGGTCCAGCAAGATTGCATTTAGTGCCACATGTTAATGCTCCTGTTGCAGATTTTCCTGTAAGGAGTATAGTAGGAGGCAGTCATTTTATTGCAGATATCACTTTACCCTATGGACGAGTGATTCATAATTATTTAAAGAAAGATTAGAGGCATTACAATGAAAAAGATCAATCTTGCGTTGCAAGGAGGCGGTTCTCACGGCGCGTTTACTTGGGGGGTGTTAGATCGATTGTTAGAAGAAAAAGAGTTAGAGATAGAGGGTATTAGTGGCACCAGTGCTGGCGCAATTAATGCAGCCGTGCTAGCTAATGGTTACGAAAATGGTGGGCGAGAAGAAGCCAAAATAGCACTTGAAACATTCTGGTATAAGATTAGTGAGCTAGGAAGGATTAGTCCACTTAAACAAAATCCTATTGATCGTGTGACTCAAGGTTGGAACCTTGATTGGTCACTAAGTTATAATTATTTTGATCTACTCACTAGGTCGTTTTCGCCATATGAAATTAACCCAATAAATATCAATCCTTTACAGTATCTTTTAGAGAAGACTATAGATTTTGAAAAGCTAAAAACATCTACTAAAATAAAACTATTTGTTTCTGCTACAAGCGTAATGACAGGGAGAGCTAGAGTCTTTACTACTGATGAAATATCTGTCAAGGTGATACTTGCTTCAGCGTGTTTGCCAATATTATTTCAATCTATAGAGATAGAGAACGAATACTATTGGGATGGTGGGTATGTAGGAAATCCATCTTTATGGCCATTGATTTATGGCTGTAAATCACGAGATATAATTTTAGTACAAATCAATCCATTAATTAGGTATAAATTACCAGTAAAGGCGCATGAGATTATAAATCGTATCACTGAAATCAGTTTTAATGCAAGTTTAATTTCAGAAATGCGTGCTATTCATTTTGTATCTAGAATGATCAATAATAGCACTTTAGATAAAAATGTTTATAAACATTTACATATGCATATGATTGAATCAAGTGAGGCAATGCAAGAGCTGAATGCTTCAAGTAAAATGAATACAGGCTGGGACTTTTTCTTGTTCTTAAAAGGTATCGGTAGGGATTCTGCAGAACAATGGTTGAAGTATAACTCTCACCACATTGGCAACTCATCTTCATTAGATATTGAGCAAGTCTTCTTTCCGCAGATGCTCGCAGAACATCCATATATTGACGAACCAGTTCCAGCTCATGCTCTTGAAGCTCTTGAATTATCGGACAATATAGCGAAGAAGGTACAAGATTGTAATGGTATAACACCTCCATCAACCGGACCAACAAATCAATCCTTGCCAAGATAGTTTTATGGCAGTACTCAATATAAATTATTACGCCATATTATAATTTCGATAATCATATCACTCTCCTTATTGTTGTATAGGTTGTGTATTTGCTGAAATCTAATCATAGCAAGGATTTTGCTGAGTGTGGCCCCCAGTTCTTGCTAAATTTAGAACTTTTTACTAAAAATCTCATGCTTTTTCGAAACGTAATTCAAGCAATTCTTTACTTGAATTGCTTCTTGTATAGGCATTTTTTTTGCGTATAGAGACTGTTGCTGGGTAGATTTTTTAGTCTGAAGATTTTAGAAAATAGATTCAAGAGAGATTTTTTTTGCTTTTCAAGAGATGTCTTTTGTAGCTTATCTTGATTTCATCAAAGAATTCGGTTTTATCAACACAAAACATAGTTTATTTTTTCAATCTTAGAAATAAAAAGCAATATAGCGCAGCCATTTGTTATCTTTAGAAAACACATGCTCAAATGGTGATCTGATTTTCGTATAATATTTATCCAAGTGAAAGTTCTTGCCTTTCATATTATTCTTTTTAACAGCACAAAGATGAGCTTCTTTTCTTGCAGTGGCTAATCCTGGCAGGAGTAGTGCAGTAACTCTTATCAGCGTAAGCAGCACCTCCCCCGCTTGGTAAGACCAAAGCTAAACCACCAGCATCTGTTAAATTAGCAGGTGTTACCGCAACCTTGTTAATCATTCCAGATTGGATATCAACGCTAACATACTTCTTATAACCATACCAAAATTTACTACCACCTTTGCAACCAATCCTTGCTTGATGCGGCTATACTAAGCCGGACAGTTTACATGAAGTAAATTTGAAAGAAAGGAAACATAATAAAATGTCCGATAAGAAACAAAAAATATATTCACCAGAATTTAGAGAATCATCAGTAAAGTTAGCTATTGAGTCTAAAGGTC
>CAMDPW010000058.1 GCA_945905715.1 Rickettsia typhi | reverse complement strand
GGAAGGCAGACATGTAATATTTGAATATATTGAAGTATTTTATAATCGTATTAGGATCCATTCTGCTAATGATTATTTATCACCAACAGAATATGAGCTAATACAAAAAGCTGCTTAATAATTTGTCCGGAAAACTCTTGCCATATCAGATTGCTATCGTGCATAGCATATTTACTTACTTCAACACCGTTTGAATGGATAAGAGGTTTTATTACAAATTTTTGAATTTTGTATGAGGGCAATTTTTAACAGAATTTCATGTTGGTGCGGAATGTCGGCAAGAAGGTAACAGCATTGATCGTAATGTTTGACACTAATATTTTGATAGCGTACACGTACATTGTACGTACATTTTTTAATTTACTAAATACTACATAGAAGAGTAATGATTAGATAAATTGCTACAGCAAGAATAGTAACCATACACATATTTATGGTGGGCGATGACAGGGTCGAACTGCCGACAATCTCGGTGTAAACGAGGCGCTCTACCAGCTGAGCTAATCGCCCGAACAAAAATTCTTACTTACTATATAATAGATTTCAGTACTATAATATAGTATAATTTTAAATTATGCTCGGGAAGTAGGTAATAATGAAGAGGCAGTGTGTATAATTGTAGACCGTGTGCATTTTTATTGCGTTTGAAATAACATACTTCAGATCAGATTGTGCGTCGCAGTTATTCACTATGAAGAGAGTTTCATAACAAATCAGATAGTGTGGTTTTAAATTCTCCAGTATAAAATATAGATAAGGCGTAAATAGTTCGACGTGAAGACGCGCGTATTTAGTTTTCGTATGGATACCAGGATACTGGTGGTTTGTTTGTTTTAGGTTGTAGTGATATAGTAACTTATTTCATTAAACTGACTTAATTAATATTCGAAGAAACAAGTTATTCAAAGTCTTACAATAGCGCTTTTTTCCTAACCGGGCGTCAAGTAGAAAAAAATGAAAATAGATCAATGAGAGCTAGTATTCTATTATGATTCTTGAAGGAAAAAACTATGTTGTATTTTCAGTAAAAAAGATATAACAAAGTAGCTTCTACTCAAAAGTGGTCACTACTTTATTATAAAACAGCTCTTGATACTGTATTAGTTAACAGAATCAATGAATTGTTTGCCAGCTCTAAATTTAGGACGGTTAGAAGCTGGAATGCGAATTTTAGCTCTTGTTCTTGGATTGAATCCTTCTGATGCTTTTCTCAGAAGAGCATAAAATGTGCCAAAACCAACTAGTCTGACTTGTTTTTTAGCTTTGACAGCATGCATTACTGCTTCAATAAAAGCATCAAGAGATTTATTGGAGTCTACTTTTGTCATACCAGAAAGTTCTGACATTTTTGTTACTAGTTCATTTTTATTCATTTTTATAGACCATAATTAAAATTACTTATACTGAAATACGTAAACATATCTCATATGCAGATAAAATGAAGTACATCCACTAAGAACAAACTTCTGACTTTCATTTTTCCTTAAATATGATTCTATGTCAATGTGTTACTATGCCAGTTTTGTCACTTTCTACAATAATCTGGTCTACTTTATCACTTTCCGACCATTCCACAGGTAAAAATGTGGCAGTTAGGGCACGCTTTATTACTTGATCTACAGTTCTGACAGGAATAATTTCAATATTTTGTAATATGTTCTTAGGCATTTCTTCTAACTCTTTTATATTATCAATTGGTATTAATACGGTTTTAATACCTCCTCTAAGAGCAGCAAGTAGTTTTTCTTTTAAACCACCTATAGGCAATATTCTACCCCTCAAAGTTATTTCTCCTGTCATGGCTATTGTTTTATCAACCGGGATACCAGTCATAACTGAAACAATAGAGGTAAACATTGCAATGCCTGCAGATGGTCCATCTTTAGGCGTAGCTCCTTCTGGTACATGGATATGAATGTCTTTTTTAGAGTATTGTGGCGGTGTAATGCCGTATTTAAGTGCATTGGACCTAAAATAGCTGAAAGCTGTTTGCGCAGACTCTTGCATAACCTCTCCAAGTTTACCGGTTGTTTTTATGAGACCTTTTCCTGGTAAAGATACCGCTTCAATAGCTAGCAAGTCGCCACCAACTTCAGTGTAAGCCAGCCCAGTAGTAACGCCAATAAGATCTTCAGCTTCTAACTGACCAAAATCAAATCTTCTAACACCAGCAAACTTACTTAAATTTTCAGGCACAATATTTAGTGATTTAATTTTTTTCTGCTCAATAAAACGCACGGACTTTCTAGCAAGTTTAGCTATTTCTCGCTCTAAATTACGTACACCAGATTCTCTCGTATAGTATCTAATAAGATCTCTAACAGCATCATTATTAACAGAAAATTCTTTTTTGGTTAATTTATGTTCTTTGCAGATTTTTTTGGTTAAATATTGTTCAGCTATTTGAATTTTTTCTTCTTCAGTATAGCCAGAAATTCTAATTACTTCCATTCTATCAAGTAACGGACGAGATAGTCTTAGAGAGTTTGCAGTAGCAATGAATAAAACCTTAGATAGATCGAATTCTACTTCAAGATAATGATCAACAAATTTACTGTTTTGTTCTGGATCTAATACTTCTAGTAATGCAGAAGCTGGATCTCCTCGTAAATCAGTGCCCATTTTATCAATTTCATCTAGTAATATTAATGCATTAGATGATTCAACTTTTTTCAAAAAACTAATGATTTTGCCAGGCATTGCACCAACATATGTTTTTCTATGTCCTCTAATTTCCGCTTCGTCATGTACGCCACCTAGAGATAGTCTTGCATAGTTACGTCCTGTAGCTTTTGCGATTGACTTAGCTAAAGAGGTTTTACCTACGCCTGGGGGGCCAACTAAACACAAAATAGGACCTTTATTTGATTGAGTACGCTTTTGTACAGCTAAGTATTCTAAAACACGTTCTTTAACTTTTTCTAAGCCATAATGATCGTTGTCAAGGATTTGCTCGGCACTAGCTATGTCATGTTTAACTTTGGTATACTTATGCCAAGGTAATGATACTAAATATTCTAAATAATTGCGAATGACACTAGCTTCTGCAGACATTGCATTAATAGCTTTTAATTTACGTAATTCTTGTGAAGCTTTTTTGAATGCTTCTTTACTTAACTTTGTTTTGTGGATTTTTTTTTCTAATTCTATTAATTCGCTTTTATCATCATTGCCATCATTCAATTCTTTATGAATAGCTTTTAATTGCTCATTAAGAAAAAACTCCTTATGAGTTTTATCCATTTGCTTTTTTACATTTGTTCTGATTTTATGTTCTGTAGTGAGGATATGAATTTCAATCTCAATTAATTCCATAATCTTCTCTAATCTTTTTTGTACATTAAGCTCTTCTAGTATAGCCTGCTTATCTTCAATTTTGATTAGCATATTGGCAGTGATAATGTCTACAAAATGACCAGGGTTCTCAATTTTTTCTAAGACTTGCAATACTTCTGCATTGACTTTAGAATTTAATTTTGCATAATCACGAAATTGCGCAACGATAGAGCGTATTAGAGCAGTTATTTTAATATTATCATTAACTTTTTCTACCACATTTAAGACGGTAGCTTGGAAATATTGCTTAGAGCTAATAACATCTTCTATTGTCACTCTTTCAATAGCTTCGACCAGTACTTTTAATGTACCATCTTGTAGTTTTAGTAATTGCAATATTTTTGCGAGCACACCTACTTGGTATAGATCTTCTTTTTTTGGATCAAGAACGCTTGCATTTTTTTGTGTAACAAAAATTATTAAAGCATTATCTTTACTGACCTTTTCGATCGCTCTGATTGATCTTGCCCTACCCACAACTAATGGAGAAACCATTTTTGGGAATAAAACAATGTCTCTTAGGGGTACTAATGGATAGATATTAGATTTTTCATTTGTCATCATCTAAGCCTTTTGTGGTTATCTTGATTATAATATAGGTAATAAATTTACCTATTACAAGAGTAAGTAATGAAGGTATTTTTTAATAATTTATGGATAAATTAGCAACATGATTAAGAACAGCAATACTAGATACTAATATACTTTCCAATCCAATATTAGCGCGCTAGTTAACATTTTTTATCTTAAGAATTGTTAAGAAGTTTTCTTCTTCTTTTCTTCTTCTTCATAGACGTACAAAGGTTGCGCATTGTTCTTAACAGTGTTTTTATCAATGATAATTTTTTTAATAGATGATTCGCTTGGAATTTCAAACATAGGTTCAAGTAAAATATCTTCCATTATTGCACGCAAACCACGCGCTCCAGTTTTACGTTTCAAAGTTTTTTTTACTATTTCCTGTAGCGCTTCATTAGTAAATTCAAGTTCTACATTTTCAATTTGGAAAAGTTTTTTATATTGTTTTAACAACGCATTCTTAGGTTTTAATAAAATATCTATTAATGCTTTTTCATCTAAAGTAGTGAGAGTAGCTATGTTAGGTAATCTACCAATAAACTCAGGAATTAAACCAAACTTCACTAAATCACTTGGTTCTATTTGTTGAAGAAGTGCGTCAGTATTAGTATTTGATTCGCTTTTAACTTTTGCACCAAATCCAATCGTATGACCATCTTTATTACGTGTAGATATAATTTTTTCTAGACCAGTAAATGCACCTCCACATATAAATAATATATGAGTGGTATCAACTTGAATAAATTCTTGCTGAGGATGTTTGCGCCCACCTTGAGGAGGAACAGATGCAATTGTGCCTTCCATAATTTTTAACAAAGCTTGCTGTACACCCTCACCAGAAACATCTCTGGTTATTGATGGGTTCTCAGATTTACGCGAAATCTTATCAATTTCATCTATATATATGATGCCTTTTTGAGCTTTCTCCACATTATAGTTGCATGATTGTAATAATCTTAAGAGAATATTTTCTACATCTTCTCCTACATATCCAGCCTCAGTAAGAGAAGTGGCATCAGCCATAGTAAACGGCACGTCAATAATTTTGGCTAAGGTTTGAGCCAATAAAGTTTTCCCTGAGCCCGTAGGTCCAATGAGGAGAATGTTTGATTTAGCAATTTCAATGTCAGAACTTCGATATTCTGGTTTGAGTCTTTTGTAATGATTATGGACGGCAACAGATAATATTTTCTTTGCTCTATCTTGACCAATGACATATTCATCAAGAATTTTGCATATTTCACTTGGCTTAGCTATTTCAGTTGAGCTTTTATTTTTTTTAAATATATTGCTAGACTCTTCTTTTATTATATCCTGGCATAAATCTATACATTCATTGCAGATATAGACAGAAGGTCCAGCAACTAGTTTCTTGACTTCATGCTGACTTTTATTGCAAAAAGAGCATGTTAATACAGTTTTAGGAGAGTTCTTTTTTTTATCCATGGCTTGATAATATTCCTTAATATTAATCTTTATTCTTTAGCAGTTTCTTCGCGCTTGGCAATCACTTTATCAATTATTCCAAACTCTAAAGCATTTTCTGGATTCATGAAATTATCACGCTCCATGCTTTGTTCAACTATTTCTAATGGTTGCTTTGTATGATGAGCATATAATTTATTCAATCTTGCCTTAGTATCTAACATATCCTTAGCATGAATCGCAATATCTGTAGCTTGTCCACGAAGACCTGATAGATGCGGCTGATGGATCATGATTTTTGCATTTGGTAGAGCATAACGCATGCCAGCGCTACCAGCAGTAAGTAATAATGAACCTCCAGAAGCAGCTAAACCTATGCATAAAGTTGAAATTTTTGGTTTGATATATTGCATTGTGTCGTACATTGATAGAGCTGCAGTTACAGATCCTCCAGGAGAATTAATATAAAGAGCGATGTCCTTATCTGGATTCTCTGCTTCTAAAAATAACAATTGCGCAACTACTAAAGATGACATGGCGTCATCTATAGGACCAACCGCAAAAACAATCCTTTCTTTTAGTAGACGAGAGAAAATGTCATATGCCCTTTCTCCTCTATTGGTTTGCTCAACTACCATGGGCACTAGATTCATATGTAGATTAAGATTGGGCTTGTCTTCCATAATTTATCATTTATACATGTTAATAATAAAGCTGTTTTGTTATAAGACAGCTTTTTCTTCGTTTTTTTTGACTAAATCTAATAATTTTTTAGTGGTTAAATGTTTTGTTGTATTTATTGTTTTACTTAAGACGAACTTTACAGCTTTGTCCTCTATTATTGGTCCTTTGAGATTTTCAAAAGCTTGAGGATTACTATTAAAATAGTCTATTACTACCTTTTCTTGGCCAGGCATAGATTGCGCATAATTAATAATATCACTCTGAATATCTTCTTGCGTTATGGTCAATGCATTTTGTTCTGCAATCTTAGAAAGTAGAAAACC
>CAMDPW010000057.1 GCA_945905715.1 Rickettsia typhi | reverse complement strand
TGCTACAGTGCTAGAAAAACCTATGCTCATCAATCACCAACATT
This sequence comes from Rickettsia typhi, assembly GCA_945905715.1. Lineage (GTDB taxonomy): Bacteria > Pseudomonadota > Alphaproteobacteria > Rickettsiales > JABSSG01 > JAGVLN01. The sequence goes on along the minus strand of CAMDPW010000057.1, from coordinate 6,391 downwards.
AAAAGATACTTTTAGAAGATATAGGCAGTAAATTTTGTAGAATTGTTAAAATCTTATGTATGCGTTGTAAATAGTAGTTTTAAACGAAATTGTATTGATTATTAAACCATATAAAACAGATCTATTACTATGGTTCAAACCAAAGCTCTAAAAAGGTCTACATGCTCACTTTCCTCTTTTCGAAAGTTCGTGAGGTTTACCCCTAATACATCTGTCGTGATATATTAAGTTATTTGTATGTTATCATGAGTAACTCTCTTTCACTTAGAAAGCCATGGAATATGCACTCACAATCTGATAAAACTATACTTAAAACTGTTATCTATGATCTTTTCCATTTCTATGAAGTTGACGATATGATTATCTAGTAACATAGCAATTTCATCTTTGATTGTAGTTTGCAATAATTCTGGACCATCAGTGTTGATGGTAAATGTGACTCCATTTTTAATCAAGCATTGTATAATATCTCCTAACTCTTTGATATTTTTGATTATACCAAGTTTTAAATTGGAAGTAGGACAAATCTCTAAGCAAATATCTTTCTCAACCAATTTTTTCATTAACGCCTTACTCAAATGAGATTTGATGCCGTGGCCAATTCTGTGCAAAGGCAAGATGTCTACAATCTGGCTCATTTCTTCAGCTGTACCCTCTTCGCCAGCATGGACAGTGGTTTTAAGTCCACTTGCAATTGCTTCTTGGTATAAGTCAGCATAATCTAAATAATCAAATACCCCGATTCTAGGCCCAGCTATATCAATTCCGATTACACCACGATCTTTATAACGAATGGATTTTTCTAATATGACGCGGTTTTGTTGTTTGGAAAGCCGGCGATCAAATTCCAAAATTAGACCAACTTTAACTTCAGGAAATGCAATCATACCACGATCTAGCGCATGAATTGTTGAGATAATAATTTGGTCAAGATCATGTTTTCCCTGATTGTTCCGCCACATCGGGCAAAAGCGCAATTCAAGGCACGTAATGTTATTCTTGCGATAGGCACCACTAATAGCATCATAGACTACTCGATTCATAGCGCTGGGACTGGATTGAATTTTTTCGGTTAAGTCAAAGAATTTGAGATATTTATTTAATCTGGCTTCAGCATCATCTCCTTCAATTTTTTCCTTAACCACCATCATTTCCTGAAAAGCCCAATAATTCTTTACTGGCATTTTTAGACCAGACTCATGAGCTATATCCCACATTAGTGCTGGGTGCGAGACACTGCCTATATGCACATGTAAATCAGCTAATTTATGATTATTTGCAAAAAATTCCTGGCTTTTACTATTATACATAGTTAATCTCACTTTTATATGACGTAAGACTGTGTGGATGGCTTTCTCTAAGACTTGCTGTGGTAATTTTTACAAAATTTGATTTTTTGTACATTTCATTTAAGTTACGTACTCCAATTAGACCCATTGCAGCTTTTAGTCCGCCGACTAATTGGTTTAACTGATCACTTAGCAAGCCACGATATGGAACTAATCCTGATACTCCCATCGCAATTTTTTGTTCGCTGTCTTTTTGTTCGTATCTATCTGCGGCGATATCTGATTGTAGTGCACCGCTAGAGCCCATGCCACGATACTGTTTGTATTTTTTGCCATTTATTTCTAAGATTTCTCCTGGTGACTCGTCTAGCCCAGAAAGTAAATTGCCAAGCATTACTGAATCTGCACCAGCAGCAATTGCTTTAGCGACATCGCCGGAGTTTTTGATCCCGCCATCAGAAATAATAGGTATATTCATAGCTCTGGCAATTTTTACTACGTTTTTTATTGCTGATAATTGCGGCACTCCAACTCCAGTTACAACTCGCATCGTACAAATTGAGCCTGGACCAATACCTACTCTAAGTCCATCAGCGAATTCGCAGTAAATTTTTGCTGCTTCTTCTGTGCCGATACTACCGCATATTAAATCAGCTGATATCATATTTTTGATCTTCTGTGCACTGGAAATAATATCAGTTTTCATACCATGCGATGCATCGATTAAAATCGCATCTACACCTTCTGAATCAAGCGCTTGAATTCGATCGTAATCAAAAGGACCAACCGCTGCTCCTACTTTCAGACCTAGCTTTTTTACTTGTGTGATAATCTGGACTTGTTTACTCTTTTCCATATTGCGATGTACAAATCCAATACCCCCAAGTTTAGCAATGTTAATTGCCATAGCAAGACCAGTAACTGTATCCATTGGTGAGGCTACAATTGGCAAATCAATAACAACTTTCTTTGAAAGTCTAGTTTTAATATTACCGTTAAATGGGCTGATTGAAGAAAATGCTGGTAATAACAACACATCATCAAAGGTTAAATATTCTTCTAATTTATCTTGCAGCATAAATTACTCCCATCTTATTGTTGCTGGTGGTTTGGTAGTGATATCGTACACAACGCGATTTACTCCTTTTACTTCACTAGTGATGCGATTAGACATTTTAGCAAGAAGTTCATAAGGTAGTTTTGACCAACTGCTTGTCATTAAATCTGATGGGTCAACAGATCTAATCGCAATCAGCCATTCATACGCTCTTGCATCTCCCTTAATGCCAGTAGTCCTTACTCCAGTAAAATTAGTAAAGATTTCGCCAATTGCATTATAAAGACCGGCTTTTTGTACTTCTTCCATTACTATAGCATCTGCCTGTCTTACTATTTGTACATTCTCACTATTGATTTCACCAATAATCTGAATAGCAAGACCAGGACCTGGAAATGGATGTCTAGCATAAATACTTTCTTTCAGTCCAAGGGTTTTAGCAATGATTCGTACTTCATCTTTAAATAACTCATCTAGAGGTTCATAAATTTTAAACGTCATTTTATCTGGTAGCCCACCTACATTATGATGGCTTTTGATATTGCTTGCATGTTTTGAAGTTTTGCTACTTTCAATTTTGTCTGAATATATAGTACCTTGGATCAGATATTCTATATCTTTGATTTTTAGAGCCTCTTCTTCAAAGATATTTATATATTCATGACCAATTATTTTTCGCTTAGTTTCAGGATCCGACACTCTTTTTAGTTTGTTAAAAAACCTATCTTTGGCATTGATGATATGCAAGTTAAGATTATATGGCAGGACACTCAACTTTACTTCCTCTACTTCGTTCAGTCTCATCAAGCCAGTGTCAACAAATATACAATGTAGATTTTGGCCAATAGCTTTGGCACAAAGCACGGCAACAGTAGTGGAATCTACTCCGCCTGATACTGCACAAATCGCCTTTTTATTACCCAACAGATCTTTGATCTGTACTAATTTTTGATTTAGCCAGTTATCAAGGTTCCAGTTCTTAGCTGCTTTACAAATAACAAAAACAAAATTGCTGATAATTTGTTGGCCATATTCAGAATGTTCAACTTCTGGATGGAATTGTACGCCATATAATTTTTTGCTTCTATTTTCTATTGCTCCATAAGTACAATTTTCTGACTTCGCAATGATCTCAGTATCTTGATCAGATATGGATTTTATTTCGCTACCATGATTCATCCAAGTAGTAATAGTGTGAGGAATGTTTAAAAACAGCTCACTTTTCAATAATTCTATTTTAGTTTGACCATATTCTTTAGACGTCATTTCGCCAACACTTCCGTTAAGATAGTCAGCAATGAGATACATGCCGAAGCAAATACCAAGAATTGGTATTTCTATGTCAAAAATATTGCGATCAATGTCTGGATAGTCAATATCGACAAGAGACATTGGGCTACCAGATAGTATTATTCCGATAGCTTTTGCATCATAAATTTGTTTTGCAGAAACTTCTGATGGAAAAACTTCAGCAGCAACGCCTAGACTTCTTACTCTTCTTGCTATAAGATTGGTAGTCTGTGACCCAAGGTCAATGACGATAACTTTGCGCTGCTCCATATTGTATGTTACATAAAGAGATTTTGGTGTCAACAATAAATTTCATTATTAGCTCAATGTGAATGTCCAGTGTTGAATTTTAGTGCATGAGCTGTATTGAGTATCCTTATATAAAATCATAACATTTTATTACAAAATTTTTCTCTTACAAAAAGATAAAAAATTTCCTAAAACTTTTTTCTTTAAATTATGACTAATTTAAGCTTATGACATAAGATTTTTGACCAACAAATATTGTTGTATCTTGTAATAAAATTCTATAAGTTATTCGTACAAAAGATTCTTTTTTGACTTCCTTTATCTGAGAAATAAAATTTCTTCCATACATGATCTCAATTAAAGAATTTGATAGCACATAAAATCTCATACTACAAATAATAAAATTTATGCAAATGTAAATGAATTGAAGAAAAAAATTGACATGCTCATAGTAGTGCTTTGACCAAATCTTAGTCACACAAGCTTGTTCAATCAATCTTTATCTAGATTAGTTTAGGATAATTTAGTATGGTATGCGTTTAAACTTACACGTTAGTGTCTATATTGCAACTGTTGATAACATTTAATGTTTACCCCCAAAGCCTAGTGCATCGCAACTAACCTTATTGTGAAATCTCTCACTATGCTCATAAAACCTTTCTTAACTAATTGCCGCAATGCTTAGCACATCTTTACATGCGCGCTCCAGCAATTATTAAATATACACAATACCACATACATGTAATATATGACCATATTTAATATAACTTGACAATATTACTAATATATAGTAATATAAATTAACGAAATGATTTTATCAATATCTTCTTTAGTTATAGAGATAGTAACATTTATGGGAGAATAAAATGAGCATAGGAAACAATGTAAGTGATTTTTTGTCAACTTTTTGGCATTTGCATCCAATTTCTCATCTCAATGAAGATGATAGTGTAAAAACAATGGAAAAATATTCTCAAGAATATGAAGCAGACATAAAAGGTAAGTTTTTTGATGAGCATGTACAACTCATAGCCAAAACCAATGAGGGTGGATTATTTGTAAAAATAATGAATAAAATAGGTAAAATTGCGTCTCTAAAATATACAATGGACACTTTATCACAGGATTTTGGTGGAAAAGTATTTGTTTCTCCGGTTGATCATTACAATCAAAATGGCTCTTTAAAAACTGCTGCACAGTATGAATCAGACCTAAGAAATGAGAAAGCCAATACTTGCGCCTATCATCAAACCCTCATTGAATACGATAATTCAAATTATTTTGAATTAAGTTGCAATACATTTGGTAAAATGGGGTCGCACATGTTGAATGGCAAGATGTTCGAAGTGTTAGTAAGCGGTACTAAGTTGGTTGGATATAGCTCTGGCTTTCTATTGCATGACTTGGCCTATAATGTATTAAATCAAAGCTATGAGTTGTTAAAAAGTTGTCTTAATATTAGCATCAATACAGCTGATACATTAGGTCAAGGTGTATACTATATAAAAGACTATATTGTAAACGATTCTGCTAAATCCGCATTATTACCTAAGCTCGACTTGCAACTCTTGTCTGAGCAATATAATGAATCATTAGAAGGTAATGACACTCTTATAAGTAACAACGAAGAAATGATATTAAGTGGTACGCATCTAGATGAGTGCTTTATGGATATATTGCCTTCTCTATAATATACAAGCTATATAACATTTGAAAAATTGTTCTGTTCTAAGTACTAAGACCATTAAAGTTCAGTAATGCATATATTAGATATAATAAACTAACTTAAATTAGATATTGCGATGTGTTATTAGTAAAATCAAAAACACATGACCACAAAAGCATATAGTAACGATCTTAGATTGAGAGTAATAGAGCAGATAAAATCAGGTATGAAGCAGAGAATAGTAGCGAAGTTATTTTCCGTGAGTATCAATATGGGATTTAGGTATAAAAAAAAGACTTTCAATATCTGGAAGCAAGTGAAGCAAAACAAGCATCTTACCTAGAAACAATCAAATATATAGAGCCAAATAAGCTTGCGTATATTGATGAGAGTGACATAGAAGCTGAGATAATCAAAGATAGAGGATGAGGCAAGAAAGGCGAAATACTAGTTGGAGAAAAAAGTGGTGCACATTATTTAAGAACTAATATTGTTACGGGTTATGTTGGTAACAAACCTATAGCGCCACTAGTTTTTTTTATGGTTCATGCAACACGATTTTTTTTGAAGCTTGGGTAGAGTAGTTTTTAATAAAAGAGCTAAAGTCTGGCCAGGTTGTCATTTGAGATAATGCTACTTTTCACAAATCAAAAAAAGACCAGAGATTTTATAGAATCAGTAGGCTGCAGAGTTATTTTTTTACCAGCTTATTCACCAGATCTTAATCCTATAGAAAAATTCTGGGCAAAGATGAGAAGATGGGTCAAAAATAATATCACCGATGTTGATAAATTATATAATGCCCTTGAATGCTTCTTCTTAACAGCTGGTTTAAGTTAG
>CAMDPW010000056.1 GCA_945905715.1 Rickettsia typhi | reverse complement strand
CCACCCTATTCACCAGATTTAAATCCTATAGAGAAGTTTTGGGCAAATATGAAACGATGGATTAAAGATCAAATTACCAAATTTAATGATCTGTCTGAGATAATAAGACACTTCTTTCAATTATGCTAATTCAACTTATTTTACTATATCTAAAACAGGGGACTAAGTTTACGCCGGAGCTTTTTATATACCTAGCCTTACAGCTATGATTCACAATGGAAGTACCTTATCTAAAAAAAATCTTGGTATGTTGCAATTAGACCGAAATCATTTTTTACGAGTTCGCAAGTTGGGAATATTGAGCATTGCTCTAAACGCGCTTCGATTAATGGATATAGTACTTGCGGATCAGGATAATTTTCATCCTCTTGGGCATGATGATAAAGTTCAACCAATTCTAGAAAATTTTCAAAAATTTGTGATTGCCTTGCATCCTGATGATATAATTCTTCAATATGATATTGAGTGGCAAATTGTAATCCGCCTTCACGATGATAAGCCATTGCTATCGATTCATCGCCGGCAGCAGTTGCGCCGAGTTTAATATTGTCACCTAAGCGGTGGGCAATAGCTGCATAAGAATTATATGTTTTGGTTACCAAATGAATTTTAGGTATGGTGCAATTTAAGAGCGCTTCTTGTTGTTCCGCATTAGTTAAAGCCAAGAATGCTGAGAGAGTGAAGTCTTTATACTCGACCGTATTATAAGCATCCCAAAATCCTTTAACCGGTTTCAACATTCCTGCTTGATTAAGTACCAGATGCTGCGCACCACCGCAAATTCCAAAATAAGGTAAATTATATTCTAGCACCTTATCGATAACTTTTTGATACAAGTGCTCAAAACTTGTTCTTTCGGCATAATTCCAGTCTTCTGCTGAAAATTCCTTTAAGTCTCGCGGAAAAGTATCGGCAGATCCAGGATTAATCCAGCCGTCAAAATGCTTTATTAAATCAGGATACTTTTCTACCATGGCGAGATTTACAATATGTACCTGGGTTTGCGGATAAAGTTCTTTATAGAATCTGGGAAAGATTGGTAAGCTCTGTGGATAATCATAACTAATGCCAATATGAACACTGTGACTACTAGTAAATGGATCATCAAAATTAATGTTAGGCGTAAAAAAGTAATAAAGCGGATCGTTTGATTTGCTTGCTAGTAACGAATGGATTGTGCTATCTGCAGTAAGAAAACACACATCAGCAAATGAATATTGTAGATCAGAAAAGGTTTTTTCATCAATAGTTTCCAACTCATCAATCGCTGCATAAAAAAGTGGCTTTAGCTGGTGGCTTTCAATATCCTCTCCTTCATTAAGCAGTGAGATCAATTTGGTAAAATGTATACTCATGTCATCTCCTTCTTTCTAACTAGAATATTAATACTCAAATAATACCTGCGCTATGTTGGTATTATTAAACACATTTTCTTCTCCTAAACAAGTAAGAGCTTTTATACACTCATCTAATCTATTAGAAACATAATCAAAAACCACTTCCGGGTGCACAGCTCCTTTAGTGGTATGGTTATGATGTAATTTAGTTAAATATATAAAATTTTCCAACCATACTTTTTGATGATTCACTCCGCCATGCTTATCATAAGACAAATGATAGTAATGTTCAGGGTGAAATTGGGTAGCGTATCTTAATCCGTTTTCATGGGCATAAGACATGGCAATTCCTTCTTCAGAAACTGCACCAAGTTGTAATCCACTACCTAATTTATTAGCAACTGCGGCATAGTGATGCGCAGTATCTCCTTTAAAGGCAATTTCCGGGAACTCACAATTATTCAGCGCATGTTTTTGCTGCTCTTTGGTCATCGCCATAAAATGGGACAAAGTTGCTGGCTTAAAATGCATAGTGTGTTTTCCACCAGCATATCCTTTAAGTGGATGAAGATATCCATCATGGTATAAGGCAAAATTTTGCGCGCCTGCACACATGCCAATATAAGGAATTTTAAATTCATGAGTTTTAGCCAAAGCTTTTTGATAAGCTTGCTTTAATATCATAGATTGCTCCCAATCGTCTTTATTGAACTCTTTCTTATTTTTTGGAAAAGAATCGCCAGCACCTGGATTGACCCAACCATTAAACTGCCTAATAAACTTATCGCCGCCAGTATTCATCATTTCAAGCGCCACCAAATGGAATGATACTTCTGGGTGCTCTTTACTGATTAATCTTGATACAGCATTCAAACCGGTTGACCAAAAACCTTCTCCCATACTTATAGCAATGTGCGTTTGTTCAGGATGCAACGAAGGAGAAAATAAGTTAGCCTTGGGTTTATAAAAAGCAAACAATGAATCGTTCGTTCTGTCCAAAGCTTCGTTTTGAAAATTAGCGTCACCTAAAAAGCTATCGATCAGACTTTCACCTTGTTCATTTAATATAATATCAAGATTATCTAATTTTTCGAAGACAACTGCTTTGAACGCGTTAATATGCGCAGATAAGAATTTCTTACTATCTGCCAATAACATAATTATTTGTATTGGGGTAATGCCATGAGCACTCTTTTCAGTTAAACTAGAACCACTTTTAATCATTTCGATCGCTAGTTCAAACTTACCGACAAGTAGGGCAAGTAACAACGGGCTAAATCCATAACTGTTTATATATTCACCGGTAGCGCAGTCTGCTAATGCAATATTTTCAATAGTGCTTAGAATCTGTAGTTCTGTAGCACTTAATACTGGAGATTGTTGTTCCACTGATGCATTAATAACATCTTTGGCTAAAGCATAGATATCAAAAATAGCATGAATTGCTGCATGGCTTGCTCCTAGAGCGCGCATAAAGTCATCGGCTTCATTTATCGAAAATCCTTGAGGAAATTTTTGCAAGGCATGGGTAATAAACCCAATATTATAATTGTTATGTATTGCTATAGCCCAAGCCGGAGTTCCTAATGTATAATTAACTACAGGATGTACTTCTTGGACTAAATCCAGCAATGCGAAATTATTTAAGGCAAAGAATTGCTCGTATAGAGTTAAGCTACGTTCTTCAAATGAAGTTTTAGAATTTAAATCAGCGCCTTGTTCAATTGCGTATTTAATTATTTCATTTTGTTGTCTGATTTTTTCATTATCGATTACTAATCCTTCATTACCATAAGCCCTACGCTCTAGTGAGTTCAGCATAATTTGTACTAGAAGCTCTCCAGATATCGGATTCGTAGAATGCTCAAGTAATAACTCTTTATTATAAAACAAACTAGCAGAATCTACGCTTATTTCTATGGCTTCTTCAGCAAACTTTGCTCCTCTATCCAGTGCTTGTTTAATCAATACACCCTGAAGTTTTACTTTCTCAAGATCTACGACTTCTTTTTGGGTAGCTTGATCATAGGTGGATACCTTTGCGTGTAATGCCAGTTTGAGAAGTTTATCTGCGCTTAAAGGGTTTTGAGAATCGGAGAATAAATCCCCATGCGCTATTATGTTTTTTTCTAAAGAAATATAATCTAGCTCATTAACATCAGCACCCTTATCTAGTGCTTCCTTAATTAACTCGCCTTGCACCTTGATCATTTCGGGATCGGGTTCATGCTGCTGGGTAGCGTAATTGTATTTAGTGATTCCGGTTTCTAATGCAAGCTTTAGAAAATTCAGCGCAGTCATAGGGTAAGTCGAGTGGTTAAGTAACAGCTCCTTATGCGCGGACAAAATATCTACGGATGAGATAGTACATCCGCCATTGCTGAACATAGCATTAACATCTGCGCCCTTATCTAGTGCTTCCTTAATTAACTCGCCTTGCAAAGTAATGTCGGCTTCTGAGCTAGCATTAACTTTTAACAGCAATTTAAGAAAGTTTTGAGCTGAAATGGTAGTTAGCAAGGAATCTTTATTACGTTGTAACGCCATGAAATTAACTGAATACATCTGGTCAAATAGGGTATTAACATCTGCGCCATGTTTTACAGTTTCCAGTATAACATTTTGTTGAGCTGCCAGCTTTGCTTGATCAACTTGATAGCCAGCAGGATAGCTGTATGTTCCTATGTCGGTTACTAATGCGGATTTTAAAATAGCAGTAGCTGATTTAGCGTTTATCAGTGCTTTCTTATAGATGTCTAGGGTATTTATAGGTAAACTTATTTGTGTGATATCTGCACCTTTAGCTACTATGAATTGTAAATTTATTTTTAATGATTCTTGATAGTTAGCGTCATAGTGAATAATAGCTTTAACAAGTTTTCTAGCGATATCTTCTACTGTTACGCCGTTATCAAGCAGAAATTGTAACGACCCTAGATCTAAATATGAATATGTAGCTATAGGTATATTATCCTGAAGGAAAGTTTTATGCTCTAATCCTAAACTTGCTAGAGAAGTCAATAATCCTGATCTAAGATCAAAGATCTTACATAATTCTGGTAAAATTGGAATAAGTTTTTCAAGCTTTAAGCCTTGCTCTAGGCAAGTTTTAATTTGACCGATAGAAAGTCCAATAAATATTTTTGCTTCTAGATTGTTGAGGTCTTCCCCCTATTACGCCGCTAACTACAGATATAAAATCTATTTTTTGTTGTAAAGTTGTAAAATCATAGATTTTATTAATATGATCCACAATATATTCTGGCTTTAATCCTTTTTTAATAGCAAGCTTTAGAGTATCAAGGTTTATATTCCTCATATCTGTTGGCAAGCCTTTATTGACAACATCCCAGCCATTATCAAGGACGAAATTTACTAAATTGCTGACGTCGTTATAAGTACCCTTTATAGTACTTGTAATGTCGTTAATAGTTATAAGATTATCGCTAATTAAGGTAGAAATTTGTTCATGACTTAATTTATTTATTATCACAGCGAATTTATGATTATATTTGGTGAGAGAATCAATTACTCCTCTAGTAAGGTCGTATTTTAAAGAGGATCTTACTATCTGAAATAATTTAGAGCTATCATCAGATAAATCATAAAAGTCATGTGTCTTAAAATATATTTGATTATTCCATAAGGCTTCAAAGATTTTTATGTCGAGCATACTTAAGCCATCTTTGTGAATATCTAGATAAGAAAGTGAACTGGATGAAAGAGTAGGTGATAGATACTCCTCAGAGATGGACTCGGTGGGCTGTATAACAGAGATAGATGCTATATGTGCTTGCAATTCCTCAACAGTGTTCATTTTTAATTCAGTTGCGATTATCATTATCTCCTCATTGAGCTGAGTTGTGTATTATTTGTAGCTTTCTTTGTGATATTCAAAATCATGATGAGAATAGTATATGTTCTTTATTACATGAGTATTGCGATATTATTAAACATTTGTTAAATTCTTACTATTCGACCGGCAATTTGCCATCGTTTTACATAACAACTATTACCATGCTTTTTGATGCAACATAAACATGGCTCACATTTTATCGAACCAGCAGCCTGTATTTATTCTGAGTCTTTTAAACCATTACGCTCATCCCTTAGTTTAATATTACAGCTTCAGATAAACCAGTTACTCTGGCAATAAGGCCGGTGGACTAATTCTCCGCTAGCATATTGATTGCAATATGCTCTTTTTTCTAGCTGAATACCTTCCTGTTTGCCTTGCTCTAGTACATAGTCCTCTCTAGTCTCTGCGTCCAGATTTGCTTTCTCTACTTCTTCATAGGCTAACAATTCTTCTTCTGTCCAATCATGGCTATATAATTGATCATACGCCTTCTTTATCACGTCGCTGCTAGAGGCTATCAATTCTTCTATATCATCATGCGCATGTTTAAAAAAGTAACACCACCTTATCTTCATGCGTTTCTAAACTTAATGACATTTGTTTCTTTATTAACACTCACAACTTAGTTACCTACATTATATAACAATATTCGTTCAAAAGCATTAGTAATCTTTCTCCGTTTGTACTCAAGAATTGCAGGTTTTATATTTAAATGGAGATGAAGCAGATGTCAGAGAATTATTATCTAATACAACGTCTGCTCACTTAAAAAGCATTATAGGAATCCATAAATTAATCTTTATCGACGAAGCACAACGGGTATAGAAAATATTGGCATTGCCTTAAACTCATTACAGACCAAATAAAGGATGTCCAGGTAATTGCGGCCGGTTCTTCCTCATTAGAGCTTCGTAATACGATAAATTAACCCTTAACTGGTATAAAGTGTGAACACCGTTTATATCCTCTATCTTGCAGTGAGTTGGTAGAGCATCATGGTTCATTAGGAGAAAAACGATTAATAGAACATCGCCTAATTTATGGTTATTATCCTGAGATAGTTACTGCCCTAGGACGCGAAGAAGAGCTTTTAAGATTTTTAGCAGATAGCTTACCTAATATAAAGATATATTAAGTGGGAGAGGGTTAATAACCTAGCCTTTAGGCTCATACTTTAGTTATTTTATCTATGCACTAAAACATGGAGCATAGAAAATGAATTACAGACGGGGTCACATAGTCTATATACTTAAAATACCACATGGTCTTTTGTATAAAGTACAGATA
>CAMDPW010000055.1 GCA_945905715.1 Rickettsia typhi | reverse complement strand
TCTTTCGGCAACAGATCCACTGATCTGATCAGATATAATTTTTTCACACTCTTCTTTTGTCAATGCGTCAATTTGTAAATTCAAATTTTGCTCTAAAGTTGAAACTCGTGCATATCCAATTTTCATTTTGACCTCTATCTGGTTATTTTGGTAAAGAAAGTCTTCTGATACATTATAAAATTAACCTTGAATTATTACCAGTATTTCTTTACCATCAGAGCCGCCTAAACAGACGCAAGAAAACCGCGTCATATTTTGTAAAGAAAATGAACCTTTAATTAACTACTATGTCTGTAAATATTAAACGTATTAATTTACTTTCTAAAGCTGAGATAGAGGATTTATATTCACTACCACAATTTAACTTAAACGAAAGACGACATTACTTTATTTTCAATAAATCAGAGCAAGATGCTTTAAGTTTGTATAAAAATGTCAGAACTAGCCTATATTTTATATTACAATTAGGATATTTCAAAGCTAATCAGCAGTTTTATAGCTTTAATTTTGAAGATGTAAAAGCTGACGCCAAATTCGTTGCTCAAACTTGCTTAAAGATTCAAGACATAAGTCTAAAAGGAGCAATTTCACGTAATCATAATCTGAAGCAAAAAGAAAATATTTACCAACTATTTCAATATAATGCTTGGTCTGAAGCTATTAGCTCTCAAGTAGAATCTCATTTGTGTGAATTACTTAGGACACACCCAAAGCTACATAATGCTTTTCGAGAGTTACTGGTTTATTGCGAAGTAAAAAAAATTGTAATTCCTTCGTATCGTACATTACAAGACTTATTTACCAAGACACTGAGTATTGAACAAAAGAGACTAGGTAATATTGTTTTATCCTTTCCCAAGCATCTGCAAGAGCAATTGGAGAGTTTAATCCGCCATGAAGACGGATTAACTCAACTAAATGTTATGCGAGCAGATCAGAAAGATTTTCAATACACCGCTCTAAGGTTGGAGGTTGAAAAGGCTCAGCATCTTTCAGAGCTTTATATATTTTGTAAGTTACATCTGCCAACACTCAAACTTTCAAAGAATAGTATACGATATTATGCAGGGTTAGTTGAGCAGTATGCTCCTGCTCGCTTAAGACGCATGAATAAAGAACAAAGATTTTTACACTTGATTTGTTTTGTGGATCATCGTTACCAACAATTTATGGATAATATGATTACAACCTTTATCTATCACGTACGTGCTATTTTGGAATCTGGCAATGCTTATGCTGATATGGCTTTTCTTCAACATGGATCAAAATTAGTTGTTGCGCTCCCTAAGTTGGCGCAATTCTTAAAATGGTTTCCGAGTCAGGAAATGAATCCAGAATCTATGTATGCTGAGTTTGGTCAAGAAGCATACGCCATATTACCAAAACAACAATTTGAACCACTTGCAGATTTTATTACTGGCAGTTCATTTGATAAAAAAGCTGCTAAATGGGAGTTTTATGGCAAGTCGTCTCGTATGTTTGCCCTTTATCTCCGTCCTATCCTCTTGACAGTAGACTTCGAGTTCCACAAGGAAAATAGTAAAATTATGGAACTCATTAATATGCTGAAAAAACACTATAACTCAGGTAAATCTCCATCTTCTTTAAAATATTCTGATGATTTGGGGTTAACTTTACCAGAGCATACAGTACCTTATCTTAAGTCTAATCCTTCAGATAAATATGTAGATCCTTATCTCTTGGAATTTTTTGTCTATCAAAAAATATACCATCATTTTGATCGAGGAAGAATGTTTTGTAATGATAGTATTTCATTTGGAGATTTGGAACATGATCTGGTAGCAGATGCATTAGTTGATGACGTTGAAAAAATAGCAGAAAAGTTTGGTTATAGTAAAATTCCAATTTATTGTGATGCACATTTGGACGAAATGCTAAAAAAACTTGATGAGGCTTGGGATAAAACATTTAGTAACGTTAAGTCTGGTAAAAACCAAGGCATTCAATTTAAAGAGAAAAATGGTCAATTAGAGTGGAGTCTATTATATGATGCGTCTTCAAAGCAGCAGGACATTTTCTTCAAGAAGATTCCTCAAGTTGAAATCAGCAATTTAGTAAAATGTATTGGAGATTTAGTTGGAATATGGCCAAGTTTTGTCCATTCGAAAGATCGTTATTCTAAAAGAAAAACCCCTCAAACTTTAATCCTGAACGCTTGTATTCTTGCTGAAGCCTTTGGTATTGGCGCTCAAAAAATGGCAGAGATGTCAGACTTAGAATACGCTATGCTTAGATCTACTTCGCAGGACTTTATGACTATTGGTAATTTAAGCAATGCCAATGACTTAGTAAATAATTATATTTACTCTCTACCAATTTTTAAATTATGGTATTTACTGGATAAAAAATTGCTTGCAGATACAGATGGTCAAAAATTTTCAACACGCAGTCACACGATCCAATCACGACACTCAAAGAAATATTTGGGCAAAGGTAAGGGTATTTCGCTCTATACTCTTTTGGCTAATTTTGTAGCAGTTAACTCTAAAAATATTGGTCTTAATGAGTATGAAGGACATTTTTTATACGATATTATTTATGGTAATAAAACTGATATTCCTATTGACATGGTTACTGGCGATAACCATTCTTTAAACCAGCTTAACTTTGTTGTTCTTGACTCCATTGATGTAGACTACGTACCAAGCATTAAAAATATTAAGCAAGCTGCAGATACATTATATTCATATTCTTCAAAATCCTCTGAAAATTCTACTGATTTTATTAAACCAAAAGGACAGATTAATATCTCAAGAATTAAATCACAGAAAAGAGGAATATTAAGGATTCTAATCTCCTTGTTGATTCAAGAAAATACACAAAGCACTATTATTCGCAAACTTAACTCTCATCCTCGTTATGCTAGACTAAGAGCTGCTCTTTTTGAATATAATAACATTTTTAAAAGTATACATGTTCTTAACTTAATAAAGATATAAAAATGAGGAAAGCTATAAGAACAGCAAGAAACCGTACTGAGGCATATCATCAATTTCAGAGTCTCATTTGCAAAGTTTACCATGGAGCGTTGAGAGGAAAGAAAATAATAGATAATAGAATCAGTGCTCAAGCCTCAAGATTGGTTGCCAACTTTAGCGTGGCTTATAATGCTACAATATTAAATGCACTTTATAAAAAGATGCGAGAAAACAATGTAAGCGAAGAAATTATTGAAAGATTTGCCAGAATCTCGCCAATAGCTTGGTCTCACCTCTCTTTTACTGGCAAGTACAACTTTAAAAAAAATAGTGGTCAAATTGATTTTGAGAAGATTGTCTCGATGCTAGAAGAACAGTTAAAAGAATACATGGGTACTCCAAATAAAAAAATTCTTGACTGACTTTTAAAATAATAGTAAGCTGACTACAGCTTACTTGCTAAGAAATGCTAGACTATAAAATAAAGTATGTTGATCCTAGGTCCTCCGAACTTTATTTAGCTATCTTCTTTCTTAGCAATGGCTTGTAAATGCATCTTTTGCAAGTGGGCATGCTTCCTCTCCACATATCTCTATTAGATTACTTTACAAGAAGTTTCAGACTTAATCGTAGCACAGAATGACAATCAATATAACCCAAGCTTAAATTTTAAAAATATAATGTTCTATAGAGTAAGTACAGCAAGGAACCTAAGAGAATAGCAAAGCTCAGATTGTGCATTTTTGGGGGTTAAACAACAACACCCCTATTAGATAATTCATCCAAGTTATGTGTTATTAATTTATATGGTCCTAGTTTTGATGTCCATATGTCAGATACCCAACTATCTAAATCTTTTACATATCTTGAGGCATGAGCAAAACCTTTAAGTTGGTCAGGCCTCGTCCCTTCCTCTCCTTCTATAAAATAAAAAGCAATAGTATCATCTAAAACTACACTTGGAAGTGTAGTCACGGGTTTATAGTTTTCTTTATTGGGTAATAAAGATCTTGCTTTATAAGCATCAAAAAATTTACCTACAGCCTCATGGCATTCATTAATGGTCTATCGTATATCTTAAATTGCTTCCTACATAATCTTTTTTACCATAATGAGGATTAATTTCTTTATTAGGATCAAGAAACGCGTGCACCCCTATAGCCCATCCTATACAATTAAAATGATGTGTCTGTTCTGCAATTATAGAAGAGCTACTACAAGAAAAATGCTTGAACGCCCCATGAATTAATTTACATTCCTCAGAGCTTAATGCTCTCGGCGGTAACAAATTAAATGTCACTTGCTGATCTTTATTATTATATAAGTATGCCATACATCCTACGCTTTAATTATAATTGTTCAAATACTATAATAGAAAACGCCATAAATTACAAAGGATTACTTTATCCGGTTCTGTCGCCAGCAATTCGAAATATGCTCTACATAGCCCTCTATAGCGCCATAATAATTACGCTTAAATTATTATAAATTATGGGATAATAGATTTAATCCCCATAAAGATTTATTTCCCTAATTAGCAGAACTTCCCAAACTGTCAAGTTAAAATCTAAGACCTTTAGGCCGTAGTGTCAACAAATAAGAATAACAATTCTATGCTGACACTTTTTTATTATAGATCTGACATCAAGTTGAAGTACTCTAGAATGACATCTAAAAATTAATCGCAGTAAATTGATTAACATATTAAAGTTTATATAATAAAATAACTTAGTCGAAAATTATAAGATCAATCCTGCCAAATTAAACCATTAATTTTTATTGTTTTAACAATGCTTCAATCTCTTCTACTGTTAGCTCGGCCATTTTAGCAATTATGTTTATATCAAATCCTTCAGCTGACATTTTCTTAACAACCGCTACCTTTTCCTCAGCCTTTCCTTCAGCCCTTCCTCTGACCTCACCTCTTTGTTCATAGTTTCTAATAGTATTGGCTTCTATTCGAAGCCATTTAAGGTGATCTTCGTAAGCTTCTCTTTCTTCAGGAGTGAAGTTCATGACGTTTAGTACGTTGATCGCTTTTTTGAGATTTGGATCACTTAATTCTTTAGGTAAGTCGTCGGCAATGAGTAAGTCGTTTCTGGTTAAAAATGCCAACCACATGTCCAGGACATTCTTTACCTTAAATACAATATCCGCTAATTCTTCATTAGCATTATTGCTAAACTTCTTCAGCTCTATCGTATGAAGCTCTAAATCTTTGAAATATAATAACCCTGTTTCTTTCTCGGTAATATGAAATACATTGTGATACTTCTTAACCTCGGGTATAGAGGTGAAATTAAGGATATGAATACCTATAGCTTTTGAAAGACTAAAATAATCTTCTGCCACCTTTAATTGCTCGGTATATATTTTAGCCCAGTAATATAAGGCTCTTTTATCATAATCTGCTTCATCGCTAATCTGGATCTCGATATTAAATCTTTTGCCATCTTGATTAGTAGCTTTAATGTCTAAGATTGATAGCTTATCGGTTTTAAAGTTTTTAGGATTATAAGGATTAAGCAAAGTAACTTCTGATACCTGATCTTGCTCTCCCACAATTGAATTAATCAAAGATATAAGCAAGTCCTTATTCTCTTCAACCCCGAAGATTTTTTTAAATGCCAGATCTACTCTTGGACTAATTCTTTCCATAACTTTAACCTTATAATTAACTGGTAATCATTACTCTGACGCAATCTACTATTGGATACTCTTTCTGCTGTAGACGAATCAATTCTTCAAAATAATGAAGAATATCATTGTAACATTCCATTATTATCTTACCATTAATAAAAAAGCACAACATATTGTAGTGAACATCTACAGTATGATGACGTATATCATCGACATACTCCCAGTCTATCAAATTGTTTACGAACCGAAAACAATCAGTACCTTTTATTACTGATGGCTCTTTAGCAAAATTCTTAATTTCCTGAGCTGACATACTTGCTAGTTGATCAAACTCATTAACCTTGGAAGGATCATAATATCGAAATTGCTGTTTTAAAAATGGAACGAAAGTCTTATCTTCTAAAACACTATCCTTAATTTCCCAAATATACCAATTATCGTTTTCTATAAAATCAAATTTGCTTAAATTGACCTTTAAACCAAGGGCAACCGTCATGGTTTCTAATTTTACCTTTTCTTCTTTGGGTACGCTGATACTCTGTACAACCCCTGTGGCTAAATATGTTCCCATTGTCCTAATCAAATTATGATCATTTACTTTTTTCTAAAAACTAGCATACCAAATTTCAGCAATGCCCAGTAAAATTATTTTTTATTCAATTTTCTTCTCAAGAGATTTTGGCATTTTATCCATTATCTTAAATTAAGTTCTCAATACATTTTCATACTTTCTGCAAATAAACCATCAACGTTAAGTATAACGTGCATATCCAATTTTCATAGCACCTATAGTACAATTTTATCTATTAAATAGCATCATAGCAGATTCGTACAAAAAGTTCTAATATATTTTATTAACCGTACTATTTTTTTACTAAAGTTGATCGCTACAGCAATACTCTATAGTAAAATAAGTTGAATTAGCATAATTGAAAGAAGTGTCTTATTATCTCAGACAGATCATTAAATTTGGTAATTTGATCTTTAATCCATCGTTTCATATTTGCCCAAAACTTCTCTATAGGATTTAAATCTGGTGAATAGGGTGG
>CAMDPW010000054.1 GCA_945905715.1 Rickettsia typhi | reverse complement strand
AAGGACACTAGTGCCAATTCAATGATTTTATCGGTGTTATGATTTAGACCTGTAGTTTCAGTGTCAATAAATACCCCGATTAATTTATCCTCATCATTAGCGATATTATATGCGCTTACTGGTGCAAATCTCTTTAATATTTTATGATTTTTACTTTTGCTTAGAATATCAGTATCTCTTCACATCTTTTTTTAATTTACTCAATATTTTCTTAGCAATAGCTCATTTGTCATAGCATTTGTCAGCTTCTATAATATTGGTGCAAAAAAAATATGAGTTTTATAATAGCTATTTTTTAAAGAATTTATTACTAATCCTAGCTTATGAAAAATATTGTACAGCTTGCTAATGGTCGTGAGGCAAATCAAGTTGCAAAATTATAATAGCATTTTTATGAGAAAAATAATGAGATATACTAATTAGTGGAACTAATACACCAAGAGAAATGTTTTAACATACAACTAGTTTTCATCTTAATACGTTAGAGAGCTCTTATGAAGATAGTTCTGTTATACTAGATAAAACTGAACTAAACGTAGAAGTAGAAAAGCTATTCTTACTTTCTACAAATATGTATATAGCCATTGGAGCACTGGGCAATACATATATGAGGCAAGAACAAGATTTAATGAATAATTACTTTTTTTTAGCTGCAAATCAAAATAATTTAGTATTGCAAGACTTAATGAATTATAGAGAAAATATTTTTTTATATATTATAAAGATAGCCATACCTTTGTTATTGAGCAGAATTTTATGTGATAGCTTGAATGCTTATTATGCGCATGTATTCAAAAAAAGTCTTAGCATTAAATTTTTAGAGAAAATATTAGATAAACAAAGATTTTTATCATTTTCCAATGAAGCTGAGTATTTCTCCACAGAATATATAGAAGATATTAATATTCTTGTTGATAGAATATGGATAGAAAGCTCTAATCATCATGATTATGGTATTGTTAACGACATCGCATATATTATACCAAAATTATATTTAATAAGTTATTTTCGAAAAGAAATATTAATAATATTTCCATTAACTATCGCTATGGATGTTTGTTATAATTCTTTTTATCAGGGTTTAATAGAAGCGAAGCAGAAATGTATTGATAAGAATCAAGAGATTAAATCACAATTTAATCAGAAGGAACATCATGATAGAGAGCATTCTTCTCAAGTTTTGCAAAAAGGTGGTTTAGTAACTACTGCAGAAAGTTGGCTAGTTAGTCAAGATGACTTTGAATATAATAATCTAAAAATCTTAATTTATAGGAAGATTCTAAGTAATTTAGATTGGATTTATAATTTTGAAGTATTGTATAATATACTTCGGTATGGAGTTGCAAGTCTTATTTATTATAAAACCATAGGTGCTAAAGATTTATTTTTGTTTACAGTGGTTCTAAAATCAGTTTCAGATGTCATTTGTTTTGGTACTAAGCATAAATCAGATACTGTAGCAATTGATTCTTCAATACAAAGGCTTAGTAAATTGTATAGTGCTATGGACGATAATATTGAAACCTCATGGAATGTTGTCCATGATATCAATCATCACTCTAAAGAATTAATAATACATAATCTTTCTTTTGTTAGAGGGGACGCAAGAAAAAACATTACATTAAATCTAAAAGATTTATCTCTTGAAAAAGGTGCTATATATTCTTTAACTGGTGATAACGCTAAAGGAAAATCTTCCTTAATATCGTTACTATATTATGTGTTAAATGGGGTAGTAGATAATAGCTACTCACAAGTTAGTGGTTATATTTCTTATCCTGGAAAAGATTTTGGTATTATTCCACAAAACGACTATTGTCCTCTGAATATAAGTTTATTTGAACTAGTGTTGTATCCCAAAAAGTGCTCAAGCATAAGTGAATGTGATAATTATATAAATAAAGTTGTAAATTTAATGAGAGAATTTAAAGTAGATTATGGAGCAGAACAAGATTTATTAGAAAATATGAATGACAGAAAAAATAACTGGTGCAACGAATTAAGCGGAGGACAGTTAAAGAAGATATTTTTAATAAACCAATTTTTGCATTGTCCTACTATGTTGTTTTTGGATGAAACATTAACACCTTTAGACCATGAATCAAGATTGCTAGTATCTAGAAAAATAAAAACCGATCATTGTTTAAAAAATTCTATAGTATTATTAGTTCATCATGATCACGATTTAATAAAAAATGAAGAGGACTGCAAGAAGAGTGATTTTTTTGACTATATACTGAATTTAAACAATAATACTGTAGAACTTGAAGGTTTATGTATAGCAAACTAATAAAAAGTCCTCTCTTAATAACAGTCCCAGAGATAAATTCCATCTGCTACAGTAGTCTAAGCTTCATAACGTATAACGTAACTAAAATTTTATAACTCAGTGTGTGAATTTTCAAAAGCATTCGAACCACATAATGTAAACGTTAATTCTTCTATTCCATAAAATGGATTATTAAAAATAGTAGTATTGATACTTTGTAATTTAGTATCATTATCATTGCAACTATTTCCTAAAGCAACATAAACTTGTTGTTCATTCTCAATATAATATTTTTTAAACTGCCTTAGAGAATTAAAATCTTGTGGCGACTTAGTATCTATTCCTTGATAATCACCATATTCCTTACAATAAGAAAGTTTATATTGATCAAAATATTTTAAAGAATCCTTAGCTATCGTAACACCAGCTCCTGTGGTAACAAATATTAAGTATAGTGTCGTACTACTAATATCTTTTGGAGTAAATATTTTACTAACAAATTTCACTGTAGCAGTACCTGCGGGACAAACGACAAGACTGTATAATCCATACCATGCAAATTGATTGCATAATATACTCTCATAAGTAGTTGGAGCTTTTAATACTTCACTAATATTATCTCCGAGTAAAGGCTGAAACTGATCCAAATTATTATTAAGTTGCATGTAGTCTTTTACATTAAGACCGAAGACTTTATCTTTTGCATTTAGTAATTCTGTAATATTGTCACTACATTTAGAAAGCAGACTATTTAAAATATTGACATTCTTTGATAAAGACGCCACATGAAAATAATTAAAGTTTAGATCCTCGTCACTACATTTAATCTTACTACCTTTTTGAAAGATTCTATCAATAGCTGTTTGATTCCCGGATTTTATAGCGCTATATACTTCTATATGCTGCTTTTTATACAAATCATCTAATAATTTACTACAA
The DNA here is from genome assembly GCA_945905715.1 of Rickettsia typhi. Classification (GTDB taxonomy): domain Bacteria; phylum Pseudomonadota; class Alphaproteobacteria; order Rickettsiales; family JABSSG01; genus JAGVLN01. The sequence continues at coordinate 4,264 of CAMDPW010000054.1, read as the reverse complement.
AGATCATAATTAGAGTTTTTAATACTTTTTATCTGATTCTCTACTACTTCTACAAATTCTTGCCGTACTTCAAAATTTGGAATACTAAAAACATATTTTAGACCATCTTTCTTAGTAGTAAGATAGCCTGAGTTTAATAACAAATAAGTAAATATCTTCTCGTTATCAAAAAAATTGTCCAAACCATATTTAAATAAAGATATGTGCTGATCAAATTCTAATGATAGAGAATTTTGTGAGATAATATTTTGTAATTTACTACTTAATTCACTCTCAACACATACTTCTTTTTTAAATAGATTTTGTAAAATAGTACTAGCACCACTCTGTGTCCAATAATTTTGAGGTAAAAATAATTCTCCCTTTTTTTGCACATCATTTAAATAATTCATCACTGCCCATGGGGTGTAAGTCTCTATATATTGCTCAGTACTTATAGGCATAGAGTATCCATTATACCAATCCTTTATTTTTGCCAATATACTTTCTGGATTAGTAAATTTAAATTTCGTAACTAATCCTCTCACTTCATCTTCAGAAAATCCAAAATACCTACTAAAATTTGAATCGCTAATACCAAAAATTTTGATATTATTACAGCCAGAACCAGACTCTTTTTGTGTAGTGTCAAAGATTCCAATCAAAATTAATTTTTCCAAATGTGGGTTAGTTTTACTAACAGATCCACATATAGTTTGTGAAATAAAATTAATAGTTTCCTTTATCAGTTTATCCTTCTCTTGGTTTTTTTCCTGGCCTAAATACTCTTCTAAAAGTGAATTCACAGGTTTATCATATTCATCTATTAGTATATATACTCTTTCTCCATGATACTTATGCAGTAACTCACTTAGAAAACTAATACTGTCTTTTAACTCTTCAATACTAGCTGTTTTTCTAATGATATTAGTAAACTTTTGTAAAATTTCATCATCTACAGGGTTTTTCTCTTGTTTTGAGTGTAATGCATTATACAAATATACATAATTGGCAAAAAGCTTACTAACCTCAAGTCTTAACTTATTTTCTATTTCTTTCACTGAATTTCCAATAACATCTTTTAGGCTCAAGAAAATCACTGGATACTTTCCTTGATAGCGCATATATTTTCCAGAATCAATTGTAGATATCTGTAAGCCGCTGAAGACTTTTTCTTCACCTGATGTTAAAGTAAATTTACTACCAATAAATATATCTCTATTGCATTGTAAATTCAAAACCTGTCCATCAATCTTTGCATTGCCTTTTACTTGTGATGCAAAAAAAAGATTATACCAAGCTATAGGGTTCACATAATCTTGCCAGCCATACTCTTTATTAGAAAGCATGCTTAACTCCTCTATGTGATTCTTAGCTTTTCTCTTAGCATCACACTCTTTACTTTCTGGTTCAAAGAAAGTTTTAAGCATATCAAGATTCAACGTCTTTCCCCATCTTCTAGGATACGTTATCAATATCGCTTTCTCAGCAGTATCAATTATTTCTTTGATAAAGGTGGTTTTATCAATAAAAACGTCATATTCAGTTGCCATCTCTCTGAAATTGTCAGTTCCCAAGGCTATCTTAAGATATTTATCTTTTGTTTTTATATCAGACATTTTTATCAAAACTAAATATGTTGTCTTTTTATCATGATACTAGATATGCTAACAATTATCAATCAGCAAACTCTGGATACTACTTTGCTTCTAACTCCAATCATGCATCGAGCTTTAATAGAAAAATGTTGTTGCTATCAAATAATAAATCCATTTGAAGAAGAAAAATAGTTATGTGAGATAGGTATACAGCTTTCAGAATGCAGCGTTATCGTTCTCTAACTTTTTGATTATTATAATGTTGATTGATTAAGATCTCTATTTCTTCTTGTTTCAGTTGTGGCGTAGTGTAGAGTTAGGTTGCTATAAATAGACATTGTTAAAGCCTTTTGCGTATGAACATAAATATTGATTTACAATAGTAAGTTTAGGTTGTATAATCACGATAATAGTTATTATCAAGAGAATAATATTTAGATAAAAAATGAGTAAAAAATACCGAATCATCCCAATATTTGATTCAATAGAATATATTGCAGATCAAAAAGATTTTTCTTATTTATCAGATGATTATAGTATACAAGATATCAAACAAGCACAGATGTTCCTTAAAACTTACAGAGGAAGCAGTGGTACATTCAATGCTTACAGAAGGGAGATTGAGCGTTTAATTCAGTGGAAATCTTTAATTTCTAAAAAATCGTTCAAAGACCTAAAACGTGATGATCTAGAAGATTATATAGCATTTTGTATAAAGCCACCGGAAACATGGATCAGCCTTGGCAAACAACCAAGATTTATTACACAAGAGCATGGGCGTATAGCAAATCCTGAATGGAAGCTGTTCAAAGTTGCAGCAAATAAAGCCAAACACCGAAATGGAGAAGGACCAAATTTAAAGGATTTTGAATTTACCCAAAATGCCTTAAAACAACTATTTGCCATTATTGGGAGTTTTTATGAGTATCTTTTACAAGAAGAATACGTACTAACAAATCCGATTAAGATGATTAGGCAAAAGAGCAAATATATTAAAAAGGTCCAAGAAAAGCCTAAAATTAGACGTCTATCTGAATTGCAATGGCAATATGTAATTGAAGTGACAAAAGAATTAGCCGAACAAAATCCTAAACTTCACGAACGTACATTATTTATTTTATCTGCGTTATATTCAATGTATTTAAGAATATCAGAATTAGCTGCGAGCAAGAGATGGATACCAAAGATGAATGATTTTGCTCGTGATGGTGATAATAATTGGTGGTTTACTACTGTTGGCAAAGGAAATAAACAAAGACAAATTGCGGTGAGTGATACAATGTTAGAGGCATTAAAACGTTGGCGTCAACATTTAATGTTGCCCTCCCTTCCCTCAATATCTGAGGATAATGCATTAATACCAAAAATGTTAGGTAAAGGGCCAGTGAGTTGTACATCAAGCATTAGATACATTGTACAAAACTGCTTTGATCAAGCAATCATAAAGTTAGAAAAAGACGGTTTTCTTGAAGAGGCAGAGTCTTTAATGGTAGCTACGGTGCATTGGCTGAGACATACTGGCATTTCTGATGATGTAAAAATTAGGCCAAGAGAACATGTAAGAGACGATGCAGGTCATAGTTCAAGTGCCATTACCGATAAGTATATAGATATAGAGCTACGTGAACGCCATAGATCTGCTAGAAATAAGATTATAGAAATATAACAGCTCACCTTTAATCGCTCATATAGATTTTGCTCTTATAGTCAGCTTACAGTAAAGGTTATAGACGTGTCGATAAATAAAAAGGGGCTATGGGAAATGAACCCCTAGAACAGGCGTATTTAACAAAAACTATCGGGTAATTTTTAATGCTAATTATATCTCATATTTTCTGATTTTTAGTCTAGACAAATTGGGCCGCTATAGTATTTGGTTACTTCATTACTCCTCTCTAACAACAAATTGTTGTAAGCATTGCTCAATATTAGATCTTAAAACTTCTTTAGAAAATGGTTTATTAATATATGCATAAGCACCTAATTTCATAAGATTTGCTAATTCCTCAGAATCTACAATACCTGTTTGTATTATTACTGGAACGTTTGTTAATATTATTCTTATTATTCATATTTATTATTATTGCTACAACGTTATAAATTATTGATCCACATATTTCTATACCTAATATCAGCGATTTAGGCCTTCCTTATACTGATATAGGTATAAGTACTATGCACCTCTCCTGCTGATTTCCTTATGTTTATCACAATTGGCATTGCTGCTAATCTAGCTCTACTATAGAGCCTCATATAAGGCTTCTCAGGGTAAGATCGCAAAGGTCCAGCCAGATGATTTACCATAATACATATTTATTTGAAGGCTGGTTATTTAAGTATTGTTAGGTTATCCTGTTATCATGGCCTACTCTCTAGTGTTCGTCTCAACCTTACTTTACCATCAACTTCTTTTAGCTAGTTTCTTACGGAACTTATCTTGTCTAGGCTAATGGACCGCTTCAAATCAGCCCATAGAGAACTTTCATCTCCGACTTCTACATCATGCTTGGCGTTACAATGCAGTAGAAATCATCTGTCTTAAAAATTTCCTAAAAAAATCTCAAATTAACTTTAATCAGCCATATTAATAATTTAGTTGACTGCTTTGATATATAATTGATAATAATGATTTAATAGTAATGTATAGAGGACAATATTCATGTATGGAACAAAAATGAACATATTAC
>CAMDPW010000053.1 GCA_945905715.1 Rickettsia typhi | reverse complement strand
GCTGATTCTACCCTTAGTAAAGATGAAGCAGAGTTATTGGTGAAATTTACGGCACTGGCAACAATGAGTAGTCACGATCTTGCTCAAGGTATGAAAACACTGGCAAAGACCGTTAAACCAAAGCATGCTTTTGCTGAAGGCATTGACATCGATGACTATCATGGTAAAAATAGCGGTGATTCTTTAGATGATATCGCAGTTTTTAAAGATCGACACGATTTGCCTGAAACTGTACAAAAGGTTGGCTCAAATTATCCAAGAAATGCTAAATATGCTGGAAAAACTGTTAAACTAGATTCAGATGAATTCTTAAAAACTAAGAGTCCAGAGCATCATTTGAAATACAAAGATCTTGCAAAAAAATATCCAGAGGGAGTTTATTATGATGAAAAAGGATATCCTGACTTTAAAGATCATACGATTAAAGAAGTGAAGCTCGATAAATTTACTCCTGGTAATTATCAGAAAGATTATGATAGAGCAAATGTAGAAGCTGGTCTAAAAACTGAACCAGATGGTTATGTCTGGCATCATCATCAGGACAAAACGACTATGCAACTTGTTCCAAAAGATTTACATAAAGCGCTTCCACACACTGGAGGGATGTCAACTACTAAACACGGAGTAAATATAAAATGAAGAATATATTAGTAATAGATGAAAAGAAAAAGCTTACAAGTGCAGATATAGATTTGTTAGAGGAAAACCTTAGGGTAAAATTGCCAGTAGAGTACAAAAAATTCTTACTTCTGCATAATGGTGGTCATCCGGAAAAAACTCATTATCCAACGCTCAGTAAAGCGTTGGATGGTGCAAATATAGCTTGGTTTTATGCTTTTTATGAAGGTGAAACTAGCAGTATAATAAATGAATATGAAAAAAACAAAGACATAATACCAGAAGAATTTATACCTATCGCTTATGGTTCTGGTGGTAACGAGATATGTTTAGGGATATCAGGTCATGTGTTCGGTAAGGTTTATTTTTTTATTCGCAATTGGGAAGTAGATGAAAATGGGAAACCTATTCCTGATGACATGTGTACAATAGCTAATAATTTCACTGATTTTATTAATAGTCTTTACAGATTCGTAGATTTAAAGAAAGATAGTAATGGTGAAGAAATTTGGATTTATAGTCATGATAAATACTCATTGCCGTTTTCTACAGAAGCAAAAAAGTATGGTGTTCTTGTAACCAATTTTTTCATGAAAGCTCCAGTAGAAGTGGAAGATTATATAATAGAAGAAATAGAATCTACAAAAGATTTACTTTTATGGTATGAAGTAAAATCTGAAAATAAAAAATATTGTAGGAACATATCTAAAGACGGGGAGATAAAAGATTATCAAGAAGTGGTGTTGACACAGTATTAAAAATATAAATTCGAGTATTGCTGGACAGATAGATAATAGTAAGAGGCACGTGGTGAGAGAGCTAACCAGTATTTTAGGCTCTGAGAACTGCAACATCGTGGTGGCTAATGCACAAAAGATATTTTTTACCGAGACTAAGATAACAAGTTAAACTACTATAGTATGAGTTTTATGAAAAAAATAGAAATAGTTGAATCTCAACCAAACATTTGCATCAATGATATTAAGAAATTTGAAGAGTTAATAGAAGCAAAGCTGCCATCAGCATATAAAGATTTTTTGATCAAACATAATGGTGGTAGTGGGCGAGAATATGCTTTTCCATTAATTGAACCAATGTATGATGACGAAGAAATAGGTAGTGATTGTGGTTTAGGATGGTTATATTCATTAAATAAAGAAGATAAATACTGTAGTTTAGAGAGAAGTTTTAAACGTGATCATGGTGTCATAATATCAGATGAATTTATTGTTATAGCTGCTAGCGGTGGAGGTAGTAATATTATATGCTTGGGCATTAAAGAACCATTGTATGATAAAATTTATATAAGAGCTGATGACAATTATTTATATAAAATAGCTGACAGCTTTTCTGATTTTATAAACAGCCTCTATAGGTTCAATTTAGAGGAGGCAGATGTTGCTGGAAAGTATAAAAATAAAGAAATTTATGACAAATATTCATTAACTATGTCTACTCATGTTAAGAGATACGGAAATTTAGTAACAAACTTTTTTGCTGAAGCACCAAATACGGTAAAAGAATATATAATAGAATACATGGAAGAAAGTGAAGAGATAATTTTACAATATTTTATTAAAGACGAGCAAAAGCATTATACAAAAAATCTTACATCTAAAGATAGAACTAACAATCCTTCACCAGAGGTGCTTAGAAACAAATTTATTAAACTACTTGATGTCGCTGAAGATCTTGGAAAACGTTCAATTACTATGCCTATTGATATTTTTAGATTAACTCACCAATTTGCAAACCTTTCAGGCAAAATAAATATTTTTTTAGAGACCAAGAATAAACTATTGCCTCATCCAAATCATTTTGTTAGGGGAGTTTTCTTCAATATGATATCATATATGAATAAAGATGACTTTGAAAAAGCTGATATATGTGAAATATTATTACAAGGTTTGAATGATAAAAATTCATGGGTACAGTATATTACTGTACGTTCAGTACAAGATCAGAAAGTATCAAATGATGATATTATAAAAAAATTAAAAGAATTGGCCAGCGTGCACAAAGAGAATGAAGACGTTAATCGTAATGGTTATAATTTAAAGGAGCAAGCTGCTATTACGCTTTAAAGTGTTAATGTCGGAAGTTGACGATCATTGGAACGAAAAGCTCTACTTTTTATTTTATTTAATTTTCTCAAAATTGCAGTGATTAATTTTTGAGTTAAAAACATTCCCTAAAGTGCCCTATTTAGAGAAAGTAACAAGATTTTTGCTTATCTACTATAAGGTAAAAAATAGACTGAGACTTACAGTCATAAAAGTAAAAGTTGACATTAAAAAACAACCCCAGTACTCTTTTTAGGTATTCCGTTGGAGTTCCCTCGTATTTTCCAAAAACAGCCTCAACGCTATGCTGAGTCTTGTGTTACAAGATTACTCAAGTTAGACTTTTTCATTTTTATAATATCCGATAAACTTTTATCATGCTGGATATAGGGGTAAATTAAGAAGCCCCCCGAAAGTGTACGATTTGGAAAAGAATCAAACAGCTTGGACATCCGATAGACTCTTTATAATACTTTTTAAATCAAAAACAGAGTTGTTGTTTAAAAAAATATACCTACCTTGAAAATTGATGTGTGTCCATGCAGTCGGCGATAGTCTAACCAGAATTTTGCTATTTTCGGTATCGCCTCTTTTATCACTTTCCTCCTTTAAAGCATTTAAGATTATAGCATTGAAAAAAATCACACTATTAGTAATCAACCTTGCGCATTCATTCCAGGTGGCCATTTGAATATCGGATGAACCTCGAAAATTACGACCATTAGCTTTTTCAATAGTGCGTCTTAGCTGATGATAAGCTTCTCCTCTACAAAGCCCAGCTTGAATAGCCTGTCTTAAATTAACATCTGAAATAGTAAGTAGTAAATGTTTTGTCATAAGGGCATTATTTATTTCCCATAAGGCTCGTTTTGTCCTACTGGCATGTCCTTCAGAGCTTAGCTTTCTTACGATATTGCTTTGATTAGCTTCTCCAGATAAGAGCGAGGCAATGATATGCTTTATATTATCTTCTTCATCCAGGACAAGTTTTTTGTTAAAAGATCGTTGTGGTTTGATTAAATAATTCTCAAATTGTGTGTGATCACCAAATGAAATAATAGATTCAGTTTTAGAGCTTAAATCTCGATAGCGTGGCACAAATAATTTTTCAATTACATTCAATAATAAAAAATTAAGTTGATTACTTCCTTCAGTATCAGTTGCTAACATATCTGGCATTACAAGAGAAGTGTTATTATACAATAAATCAAATAAATAATGACCCTCATGCATATTAGCTCCAATTAACAGGCAATTAATTGGTACATGATTTGCAATTAATGAATGAGAAACCACCCCTTTTTCAAGTCCAAAATATTTAAGAGCTAATCGAGCAAGCATTGTATCGCGCTCAGTTACCATTTTTTGACCATCAGCAGTGGCTAGTAATAAATCATCCATCAAGTTCCAGCACCTAAATATTGGTAATTTTGATATGGCATTACTTACTCGATCATTTGCAGCTCTAAGGGTTGATAAGCGAATGTAATTTTTATCTGCGTTATTTAGATCATTGAAATTTAAATCACATAACATTGCCATTTTATCAATACCAAGATTAGTGCCATTTGCAACAAGTGCTGCAAAAATAGATATTTCATCCATTTTAGATTTGGCATAATGTGGCTTTATATGGGTGAACTCATTTATAAAACCAGTCTGGTTATTTACTATTTGTAGCAAGTGATTAATACTAATATTTGGTAATTTTGAATAAAATGGATTAGTAATTTTTTCATTTTTGCGTGTGTAAGGTAGTGTCCAATATTTGGATCCATCCTTTTCTTCCTTAACTTTAACAAAAGGATTGTTACCATTAGCTATATCTTCATTAATGTCTCTTATTTGTTTATCTAATGGCTTAACATGAGTATCTATAAAATCGCTTATGCTTTGATTTAAAAATTTATTGTTAAGCTTTTTGATAATGGTAATTTTTTTATCTTGCCAATTTGTTATTAATTCATCTTGTAAACTATTGTAACGTGTACTATCTGTAACAAATAATGCTGATTTATTTATAGCATCTGCAATACGATAATCACACTCATATTCATAACGATTTATTTGAATAGTCTTATTTTGCTCGTCACAGATAAATTTAATATTTTTTGAGGCAATAAAATCAAGAGGAAATTTATCAAATTCTATTTTTGACAGTATCATTTTATTATTTAAAGAATCTTTTAAAAGTTTATGAGCTCCCTGTAAAGCAATATGTTGAGAACCATTTAAGATCAAACACCTGATTAGAAGGCGTAATGGTTGTTTGTAGGTAGCTGCAAGCTCATCTACAGCAATCCACATAAACTGATCTTGGAAAGTTTGTTTGGTAGTTTTGTTATTTTCAAGAGCTTTGACTATCTGGTCTATCTTATCAGGAGGTAAAAAATCATGAACTTGTTTTTTTATTAGATTAAATGCCTGAGTGTCATCAGTTGTTGGATCATTGTACATATAAAGGGCTTTAGCAATCTTCCAATTTTGATCATTAGGTTTTAGTAATTCTTCTACTAATAAAGCTTTAGCTCTTTCATCAACTGCTGTTTGATATTTGCTGCCAACATAAATTAGCATAGTTGTTAAATTGTCCAGCATCATACGATAGCGCTTATAAACAAAACACAAAAGCCAAAGAGAAGTCTGATCAATATTTATTCTACTTAGACCCTGTACTGTATAATGATCTACAAGACTTGAATAATAGCTAATTGCATTCTTTGAAAGATTAAATTTCGGTAAAATTCTTGCTGTGATCTGATAAAAAACAAACAGCTTCTCAAAAAGTTCTATTTCTTTGCGAATAGCTGTTAATTTAAAATTTTTAGGCTGTTGTTTGAGGCATGTAATCGTATAAAAACTATCTCCTTCTTCTAATAGTGTCAATATTGCTTCTCGTTCAGATAATGTCATTTCAGATTTTATAACTCCATAAAGACGATTATTTTCGCGGGAGATAACAACAGAAATAAGCTTTTCTTGAAAGGTTGAATATCCTGGTATAGTAATTTTGTTAAGATTTAAATAATCAAAAAGTCCTCGAAACAAAAACAATGGATCATTAGAAGTTCTACTTAGATCGCTAGCTTTTTCTAAAAGAATAGGAATATGAGTTTTTCTATTAAAAATTGTAAATCCAGTATTTTCTAGAATATATTTCTGATTCAAATATCTAGCAGCACGACCCAATGTTGATTTGGTCAGGATTTTGTTTGGAAAATATCGATTTATAATATATGAGACATCTTCTGGAACATCATTTAATGTGAATGTAAAAAATTGATGCTTTGATTTAAAATACCCCAACTGCAGAATAAAATCTATTTTACTTGCAAGAGAAGATTTAAATGCAAGGATTTTAAGCATTTCTTGATCCAACTCAAACCAAATCAATCTCTCATCATCATTAAAAGTGGGTCTTGCAAACAAATCATCAATTTCGTTTGTAGGTAAGATAGATATACGCTTTGTTTGATTTCTTGCCAAAATTTTTTCTTCTTTTTTAAATCATCCTTTTAGATATCTCTAGACTAGATCAATCTAGTCTACTTAGTGCATCATACAAAGTTGAGCGCCTAATACCATAAGTTCTGCATATTGAAGCCTTACTTGTTCCTGCTTTTAATGATTCTAGTATATTATCAAGTTTTTCCTGGTCAATAACACGTGGTCTTCCTCCTATACGACCTCTTTTTTTAGCAGCCACTAAGCCTGCCATTACTCTTTCTTTAATTAAAGTTCTTTCATGTTGAGCAAGAGATGCAGAAATATTAAATAATAATTCTCCATTAGCTGTTGTGGTATCTATATGATCAGTTATGGCTCTAAAAGCAATACCTCGCTTATTTAAATCATTAATAATATTGAGCAAGTGTGATATAGAGCGCCCTAAACGATCTAACTTCCAAACAATTAAGCAATCGCCAGACTGGAGAAATGCCAATGCTTTTTCTAGTCCTGGTCTATTATCTTTAGCTCCACTAGCTTTATCTTCAAAAATATTTCTTGGATCAACTCCAACTTTTAGAAGAGCATCTTTTTGAAGATCTGTTGTTTGACGTTCTCCTTCTGACGATACTCTCATATATCCTATATCCATATGTAAAACCTTATTATGATTGTTTTCGGACGCAGAATTACTCCGACAGTGTTTATCGTATGATTTTAGAAGGCCTTTTGCTTGTTTTCAAGATTTTTTTATTTTGTTTTTTGATAGACGTTAAACATATGTTTTTCGTGCACACGAATAATGCTATTTATACCGCAAATTATTATGAATTCTTATTATAAATAAATATCACGTTAATTTTAGATACATAAGTTGTTATTCACTATATTTAGTGTTATTATATTATTACAAATCATTGTTACTTATATAGAGGTTTTATTATGTTACAGTCTATTATGACAAGTAGAGGCCAAATTACCATTCCAGCAGAGATAAGAGAAAAACTACACCTTAGCTCAGGAAATAAACTAGAGTTCCTTTTAAAAGATGGTCAAATCGTAATGTTGCCAATTAATAAATCTATCAGGGGATTAAAGGGAATATTAGCAAAACCTGATATTACTCTTACTTGTGAAGAAATGAACGAGATTATAAAAAATGTAGGTAAAATATGATAGGCATTGATACTAATATATTAGTTCGCTATTTTACTCAGGACAATTTAGAACAAGCCCAAATAGTTGAGCAATTAATTGATAGTTACGCCACTTCTTTTAATTCATTGTTTGTTAATAACATAGTGATGTGTGAGTTAGTTTGGGTGCTTGAAAGAGGTTACAAATATAGCAAAGAAGAGGTTAGTAAAGTTATAAAGCAAATGTTATCTACGGAAGAGTTTGCTTTTGAAAACCAAGAATTGCTATGGCTAGCCTTA
>CAMDPW010000052.1 GCA_945905715.1 Rickettsia typhi | reverse complement strand
CTGACAAAAGCAAGTGGGAAAGTGAGTTGAGAGACATGTATGACGAGTTAGAGGAAACAACAGGGCGGATAATGGCGACTTTAGCTGACTATAATCCTAAATTACTTACTGTTGTGCAAACAAATCAAGGTTATAACTCTGAAATACTTGAATTTCTTGGTAAATTGATAAATTGTGGGTACTCAAGCCCTTACATTCCTCCTATTAGTAATATCGATGAATATTTACCAACACACAGGGTATATTTTGGTGATAAATCTATGGAAGTCAAGGGTGCAATGGGACAGAGATTTGCTGGTCTTATCGGTGTTAAAGAGTACGGTCCATCAACTTCTTCTGGCATGTTTGATGGTTTTTTAAAAATGCCATTTGAATTTATTATGTCGCAATCATTTGTGTTTACTAACCGCCAAGTTGCTATCAGTAAAATGCAGTTACAGCAAAACAGAATGATTCAAGCAGAAGACAAAGCTGTTTCGCAGATAGTAGAAATTTCTAATGCGCTTGATATGGCGATGAGCGGACAAATAGCGTTTGGCGAGCATTGCTTAACCATATTATGTTTTGAAGAGAGCGTTAAAAGATTAGAATTTGCAGTGAATCAAGCAATAGTAGAGCTGAGTAATTGTGGTATTCAGCCAGTTAGGGAAAAAGTTAATCTAGAGCCAGCCTTTTGGGGGCAAATGCCTTGTAATGAAAGTTATAATATTAGAAGAGCGGTGGTCAATACCTTGAATTTATCTGCTTTTGCTTCCTTACATAACTACCCAGTTGGTAAAGCAAAAGGCAATCATTGGGGTGATGCTGTTACTGTGTTTAACACTACTTCTGGTACACCATATTTTTTTAATTTTCATCTACGAGATGTTGGTCATACCACGATTATTGGACCAACTGGCGCTGGTAAAACGGTACTAATGAATTTTTTATGTGCGCAGTCACAGAAATTTAATTGTCGGATGTTTTTTTTCGATAAAGATCGCGGAGCTGAGATTTTTATTCGTGCTATTTATGGTATTTATACGATCATTGATCCTGGTGCAAATTGTGGATTTAACCCACTAAAACTATCAGAAAATAGCGAAAATAAAACTTTCTTGCTGGATTGGTTAAAATTATTGGTAACGGTAAATGGTGAAAGTATAGAAGCCGAAGATGTCAAACTGCTTAGTATGGCGGTAGAAGGCAATTACAAATTACAATACGAAGATAGGATTCTACGCAATATTGTACCATTTTTAGGAATGAACACTGAGGGTAGTTTGGCTAGTAGGATTGAAATGTGGCATTCTAAAGGTTCACGTGCTAGTGTATTCGATAATGAGGTAGATCATATAGATTTTACCAAGTCTAATACGTTTGGTTTTGAAATGGCTGAGTTATTGAAAGATACGATGTCATTAGGTCCGGTATTGCTGTATATTTTTCATCGAATAAATATTTCGCTTGATGGCTCACCAACGATGATTGTACTTGATGAAGCGTGGGCACTAATTGACAATCCTGTGTTTGCACCAAGAATTAAAGATTGGTTGAAAGTTTTACGTAAATTAAATGCTTTCGTGATTTTTGCTACGCAAAGCGTCGAAGATGCTACTAAGAGTAGTATTAGCGATACATTAATTCAACAGACAGCTACACAAATTTTTCTGCCTAATCTTAAAGCTACAGATGTATATCGTAGTTCCTTTATGCTGAGTAGACGTGAATATATTTTAATTAAAACTACCGATCCAGGAAGTCGTTTTTTTTTGGTAAAACAGGGTACAGACGCAGTGGTTGCAAGGCTAGATCTACATGGAATGGATGATATTATCAACGTGCTTTCTGGACGTAGTGAGACTGTGTTATTATTATATGAAATAATGGCAGATCATGGCCAAGATCCTAAAAACTGGCTTCCAATATTTTACGATAAATGCAAAGCACTTAGTAAAGAAAAAAAATAATGATGTTAAGAAACTTGTATATAGTATTATTTTTTATTTTATTTCTCATTTTAGGAGCAGTAAAGAGTTTAGCTGGACAAACTGTTGATCCACACAAAGCAGCAAATTGTAAGCCCAACTGTAGCTATCCCTCCTTCAATGTCACAAATGATCAAATCACTACAGGTTTCTTAACAATAGTCACAAATGCGATGAAAGAAGGCGGTTCATTAAGTGGCACAGAATTGATTTATGTTACTTGCAAGGATAGTAACACTGGTTATCAGTCGTGTTGGTATGGTGGTAATACACAATTCACTACAACTACCGACTATACCACGGCTTCTCCTAATACTAATCTTGCGGCAAAAGATATAAATGAGAATCTTATAAAAGATAGTGACGGTAATCAGTTATACTGCCCCCTTACCAGGTGTGACGTTGTAACTGATGACATACAGATGTCATTTGTTTATGACAATAATACTTATAATGTAGTAGCGCCATTACATGGTGGAATGGTAGGGCCAATACAACCATCTTTACCATTCCTCAATGGCTTGGGTATTGGTGGTATGCGGGCAATAAAAATTGGCAATCCCTCTCAATCAAATGTACTAAATGTTTTCTATCAAGGAATTTGCTTAGCTGTTCAAACACCAGCAGGTTATACTAATATTTTTTGTAAAAATCCCAGTCCGCCCATTGATGTCTCAACTCCGTCATGTACAGCAGCTGCTAGCAATAACTCTAAAACTTTTTTCTCAGTTAGTGGTAGGGTTATGGAGTGTGTACAAGATACTCTGAACTCTGTTTTTAGTACTACTGGTACTCAGGGACAATTAAGCATTTTTCAAAATTTTCAAGTTGGAATGCAAGCCATAGTACAAGCTGCTTTAGTTCTCTATGTTATTTTTTTTGGTATTCATATAGCTATTGGGCGAGAGACGCCTAGTAAAGGCGAAGTACTAATGTTCTTTTTTAAAATGCTTTTAGTAGTGTATTTTTCGGTTGGGCTCAGTATTGGTGGTAATAATTCTAGTGGTACTGTGGATTTTCTTTACCCCTTATTAACAGCAGCGTTAAATTCGTTGTCTGATTATGTGTTCTTAGCTGCAAATAATCAAATTTGTAATTACGATCCTAGTGATTATAATCATGGATATGGTTATCTAGCTTTATGGGATTCTGTCGATTGTAGGTTAGGGTATTATCTAGGTTTATATAGTATTTTCACTCCTTCTGCGAATGGTATATTTGGTATTATTTCTCTTATTTTTCCAGCTTTTTTTGCGATGGAGTTCTTGTTTGTAATTTTTATAATATGTTTAGGCGTGTTTTTATTATCAATTGTTGTGTATTTTGTTCATGTTTATATTTTGGCTCTACTTGGTCTAACTATTATGGCTTATTTAGCGCCTATTTTTGTTCCTTGTGCCTTATTTGAGTCTACCAAATCTTATTTCGATGCTTGGGTAAAGCTAATGCTTTCTTATACTTTGCAACCAGTTGTTATTTCAGCTTTTTTAGCGGTAATGCTTAGTATTTTTGATCATATTATTTTTGATGATTGCGCTTTCTCAGAGCAAGCTAGTGGAAGTTATCAATATTGGGTAGTTAATCAAAGTGCGGAATGTGTGTGCGATCCAACAACAACTCCACCTCCAGAGCCTACATGTACGAGGCCTTGCATAAATAACTCATGTACAAATTCTTTTGGGTATCAGCTAAATAATCCCAATAACATCAAAACAATTAATGTTATATTTTTTACTCTTAAGATTTTTAATGTTGATGAGTCTGGTCCATTTTTTCTTGGTTTGGTACAAGCCATGATATTTGTTTTTATATTTTATTTCTTTGCGCAAGCATTAGGTAATTTTGCAGCTGAGCTTACAGGCGGAAATTCTTTAAGTAAAATAGCAATTAATCCAGCACAGATTGCCAAAGACGCAATAAACAAAGCAAAAGAAAAGATGTTCGACAAAACTAAAGATAAAGAAGGAGTCGAGGGAGTCAAAGGAGCAGAAGCTAACGAAACTAAAAAAGAGGCAAAGGATAGTGAAACTAAAAAATAGTAGCAACAAATTATTGACATATATTTGCTTACTGTTACTTACCGCAGCTTGCGGCGATAATTATTGCATAACCAATAGCCCTGGAGAAGATGTAGCACCTGATGCTAGTATTGTAAATGCAAACAATGCACAAGTTTATGCTAATGGCGCTTCTCCTGGAGTAGTTTTGTGCAATCAAGCTCCTTGCATTAATACCGCACGAGTAGTACAGGGTCAAACTGGATTACCAACAAATAACTGCACTTCAACTGCTTGTGACTCTTGGACTGATGGACCATCAATTAGTCTACCAACCAATAATACTGAAGGAGTGTCTCCTATTTTAATTAAAGTAGCAGGTACGGTTAATTTATGTGCAAACGATCCTAATGCGCCACCATCTTGTCCAGCTCTTACTTGTCCTCAGACTGTTGTGTGTTGTATAACAGGCATGACTACTGATTGTACTGTGCCAACTATATGTCCTGAAGAACAGCCAAATTGCAATACAGATCAGATGTGTCAGTATGGCAAGCCATACCCAATAGTTGCTAGTTCTCAACAATGGCAAAATGTTAGTAATGCAAATCCAGGTGATACAATTCAATTAACCGCACCACCACCAAATGCCAATTGTCCAAATGATACTAATTGTTACACTGATGGAAGTGTTTGTAGTTGTGTGCAATCGACTGATTCTAACAAATATAGTTGGAGCTATGCGCAACATCAAAATATTCCAGGAATAAACACACCTATTTATCCAGCATCTGGTAGTTTTAGTGTTGTGGGAGCGGTTAGTGCGCAAAACGACCTAAAAAGCCAATTTAATTTGCCTGGTTGGAGTGTGAGTGGGGCCGGTTTAATGATGTATATTGGTAGCGGTCCTAATCTAGGAACGGATTGGTATCATGCGACTTATTTTCTTTTGGGTCAGCCCACACCACCCACACCACCTATATCCCCGCCATCATTATTTTCTACTAATGATGGCAATGCAACTGTTCAAGGAGTAATTTTTTTGCCAGTACTAGGTGATAAAACAACCAAAGACACACCACCTTTACCTAGCTATGCTAATAGAATTACGGTACAGACTTTGAAGATAGGAGGTACACAAGCTAATTTAAATGTAGCAATGATGTATCAAGATATGGAAAATTCTTATTATGATAATATAGGTGGTGGACAAATTTATGTAATTCGTAGGTGCGTTGCAACTAACGGTGTATCGCAATCGCCATACTATCCATATGGTAATTTAATTGCGCAAGTTACGGCATCAAATTCTACTACACAAACTTTGTTGTTAGGAGATCCGTTAAAGAATTGTGAGAGCATGGATACTAACAATCCTCTCTATGCATACTGCGATTCTAAAGATATTAGCTCAGGTAAAGCCGCTTATTATTACATTGCTAATCCTACCTTGCCGAACAATCAGACATCTGGTCAAATACAATATAAGGTTCATGTTAATGACAGTAATAGCTCAGGGTCGCTTGCGGTCACTACTTATACACAATCCGCAGTAGGTCATTTTTCTGCAATGATCTCAGATGCAATATCGACCATTCAAAAGACTTTAAGCACCACTACTCAGCAGATATTTAGCAATATGACTCATAATATAAATTATATTGCATATACTAGATTGTTATTAACCCTGTATGTGTTGTTGTATGGATTATTCTTTTTACTGGGGGTCGTTCAAATTTCACAGATGGATCTAGTGATGAGAGTAATAAAAATAGGAGTTATTGTCGCTATTACTTCACCTGATAGTTGGAACTTCTTCAATAACAATCTTTTTGATCTGTTTGTTAATGGCGGTAGTGATATCATATCTATATTTACTTCAGCAGCAATAACTCAAGGCTCAGGAGTTACCCAGAGTAACGCCTTTGGTTTTGTTGATAATATTTTTGCGGTTATATTTTTTGATTATCGTACTTGGTTAAGAATATTGTCATTGATACTTACCACTCCACTCGGCTTCGTGTATGTTCTTTTAATGTTATGGGGGATTGTTAATTATTTTGTGGCAGTCATGGAGGCGGTAATCGTTTATATTATGTCATTATTAACGGTGCAGATACTGCTTGTTTTATCTCCGATCTTTATTCCATTCATTCTGTTTGGCGTGACTAGACATTTATTTAATAATTGGTTACAATTTTTGTTTGCATTCGCGCTTAAGCCAGTACTCTTATTAATTGGATTAAGTATATTAAGTTCAATGTTATTTATCTTGGTACTGGAGTTGTTTTCTTTTCCAGTATGCTTTGGTTGCGCAATTCCAATCTTTATTTGGCCAATTGATGAAGTACTTAAAGCTATTGAGAGTGTGGTAGGCAATTTAGGTAATTTCTTCTTCTGTATACCATGGGTCAAACCATGGGGGTTTTCACAAGTTGCTGATGGCTCAACACTAGGACAAACTCTTGGTTGGGAGATTAGTTCAATATTGCTCTTTGTTTTAATAACAACTTTTATGAAAAAAATGCCCGCATTTGTAGATGACATGACTGAGCGCTTAAGTGGTACAAGAAATATCTCTTTACAAGTTGGTGCTGGTGGCACAACGGCACAAGAAATAATGAATTCATTGAAAGATACAACTTTAAGTGTAGTAGGCATGGATAAAGCAAGCAAAGATAGAAGAAAAGGTAATGCTGATCAAAAAGGTCCAACAAGTCCAAAAAGCGATATAGGAGTCAAGGCACGCAATGGTTAGGATAAGAAGAATTGTAAAATACTTATTATTGCCAGTTGTATGTTGGTTATTATCAGCATGTGGTATGGAAGAGTGCCTTGACAACAGTAGTAACTGTGATTTTGGTAAGGCATTTGCTACTTCTGGCTTGTTTACAGGTATAAATGTGCCACCATTACCATCAATTTCTTCCATGAACGCAGATCAATATAAGACCATGACGGTTATGATAAACGCCAATATTTCTGGGTGGACTAGTACTAATGTTAACCTTAACAAAGGAGACAAAGTTACTATTCAAGTATATCCAAGTGGATCCAATCCTACAGGCGGTGATCAATTACTGGCTAATGGCACTATCAGCACTTGTTATAATCCAAATAATTGTCTTTTTTCAAACGACACACAAGATCAGAATCATAGCTATGTTTCGCAAGCCAGATTAGAAGGCTGTACCTTTAATTACATCGCGAATTCTGCTTCAATGTTGCTTTTATCAATGGATTATACACAACATAATCAGTCAATTAGAGTGTGTTCATTTGAGAATTTGCAGTTTAACTGTAATAGTGCTTTGCCACAATGTTCAAGCGGAGGTTTTGGTGATACTGATTCATATGATTGTATTGGCAATAATGGACAAGGTTTAAGTACAGAGTATTATACTAGCACCAGTCCACAAACATCAAAAGTTTTCACACAGTTTCAAGATCAGTTCATGTCTTCTCCAGGACTATATCCTATTGATCCAAGTTCTTCAGTTTTTATTAACAATGCGGTACTATATAAAGTACCAGCTAGTGAGATGATCACTCGCTTTACTCCTAATATACCATGGAAGCTTTACCCTAATCCGTTTACAAAGTGGTTCCCAGGTTATTATGATCAGAATATTTCTTCAAACTACAATCTCTATAGCGTTTTATCAGGTTGCTTTGGTGTTAATGGCGTGATGGATATGCCTCAGTTAAATGCAAATGATGGGATGTTGCAGTATTTTGTTGGCTCAGAAAAACCTTTACCAGGAAGCAGAAACACTTTTGTTAGCTCCGAGTATAATTTTACTGCTACCACCTTTGATAGCCCGCAAGATGGCGCCT
>CAMDPW010000051.1 GCA_945905715.1 Rickettsia typhi | reverse complement strand
AATGCTATTGACTTTATATAAGGATCTTTTGTATATATTTGTAGAAATGTTGAATCATTTCTACTTGCTAAATACAGATCTCCTAATCTCTCCAATGCTTCAACTTGCTGTATTTGACTATAATCTTTGTCAGCTATTCTTAAAGCATTAGCATAACAATCTTCACTGCTCTCTAAGAAACTTTCTCCACTAGCTCGAGTATTTTCTTCTACTTCTTTTTTGTGCTCTTTTTTCTCTCCAAAGCCTTTTCCTCTTACTTCTGGTCCTTCTGGCTCAATCCCTTCAATCTTAAAACATGCGCCTCTCAACTCACCCATAATATTATACACATGCTCGATCTCTATTGTTGTATCTATCTTTAACTGACCTTCTGCATCACTTTCTATCTCTTCCCCTGCATTTATATGAAATAGCCATTTCAGCAAAGGCAATGCTTCATAGAGCTTTCTTACAAGAGCAAGTAACTCCTTGCTCTCTCTAGGTATTTTAAGAGACTTAAGTTGCTCTTTTATTTTTGAATCAATAACTCCGTATGAATCTTCAAATTTCTTTAATATTTTAGTTGCCTTATCAGTAGCTATCAAATTTCTGAGAAAACTTGCTTCTTGCGCTCTTAATCTTCCTTCTGATATATACATGGCTTTTGCGCCAAAATTTCCAGCCCTGTCTGGATTATATTGATTAACTGTTTCTACGTCTTCTTGCCTTAGACTGCCATCCCTATTGTCTGGACAACCCCATGCTGCAACATCACCGGATTCGTCTATACCTGGAGCATTTATAAGATTTGCTATTAATCTTGCTGTATAACCCCCACAATATGAATTGATAGCTACACCACCTATTCCTTGCTGAATAAGAGGAAACAAACTTGTTCTGGGAACAAGTTGCTCTTTGACTATTTTAAACGATTTAAGGATTGTTGTATCTAGATTAGCTGAGATGTGTTGCAATGTTTTTTCAGGTCTTGTACACAATGAGTCATGGATGACTCGCTCTATGCCCTTGACAGATCCATTTTCGTTATATGATATTATTAGTTCCAACGTATACCAATGGCTGCCAGATATGTTAATAGGTATTAATATTTGATCTATCGCTTTATCTCTTGCTGCTGTTAACTCCTTGTATAACCGTCCTATACGACCATTTGCATTTTCTTCTCTTTCGACTATTGGGTTCAAAACCAATGTTTTTTTCCTTCTTCAGAAAATATATCTGCTATGAACGAACCATCTTCTTTTCCCTTAACTCTCCTGATTTCTCAATATTCTTTTTCTTAAGCAACGCTTGTAACAATATTATCACATCGTCATCGCTGTAATAGCCTTGAACTGTTTTCGCTTTTCTAGTACTACTCTCTTGTTGTTTCTCCTTTTTTTCACATTTTCTTTCATCACTTCCTATACTTGCAGTTTTTCCACCTTTTGTCATACTAGATACTTTTTCATAATTTAATGTAAATTTCCCAGCCTTATCCTTTATTATTGATTCATCAGGAATACTCTTCAACCATTCCTGTGTTCTAGGATTATCTAAACCTTTATATCGCTCTGCCAGAATAGCTTTTAGTGAATCTGCTGTATATTCTTCTCCAGAAGCATCTCTTATCCCCTTATCAGATAAACATTCAGCTAAAGCAAAGTAAAAGCAATTATTGTTATGTTTAGAACCTTCGAGCTGACGATAATAAAGACTTCTGACAAGAGGATTACTCTCTAAATCTCTTAATTTGTTTGTATTTATAAGTTTTTCTAAGTTCTTTTGTATTTTTTTTCCTGTATTACCTTGAGAAATAGGTTTACTCTGAAGCATTGGATTATATTGACCTTCAGATAACACTATGTACACTGCAGTTTTCTCGCCTGGATTAACCACCTCTATTGATCCCGCGACTTGCTTACCTCCACCATCATCTGTATATTCCATTACTTCTATAATATTCACTTGAATATTAAGAGCAGTTGCTAAATCAGTTACTTCGTTATCCTTATTAACTGCCCATAAGCCACCCATTTCATATGAATCAGGATAGATTCCTAATATATGATCGATTGCTTTGGCGGTTATTCCTCTCGCAGGTTCTAGTAATTGCTGTAGCCTTAACTTATGTATATGTACTTGATCATCATAACTCTCTTTCACAAAACTATAGCACCCTCATCTAATATTTACGGCTTAATTTCAACTTTCAATTTGAATAAAACCATTACAATTGATCTATTACTTCAATCTCTCCATTTTGAGCAACTAATACGATATCTAAAGTCTGTGCTTCCTCTGAATGGCAATAATAAACAGCACCCTCTCCATAAAATGACTTATTATTCTGGCTATCATCAAACCTGCATATTTCATAGCCAGCATTAGGTATTGATACTAGGCTGAGGGCTAAAAAATTCTCTTCTTCTTGTTGACTTAATTGACCAATTCCCGCTTGTGCTTCTAGATTATGTTTTTCCTCAATATATGGTTCATAGATACATTTAAATAACTTATTGCCGAATTCTTCTCCATATTTTGTCTTCAATTGCACTTCTGTAGATTGTTTTTCTATGTTTGTTTTTAATGTGCTTATCTTTACTGCATATTCATGGGCTTTCTCTGTAAAAAATTTGATATTCGTTGTTTCCGCCAGCCATTTTGCTCCATCTAAGTATGCAGTATAAGACTTTAATTCCTGAGCACTCCGATTAATATAATCTGATCCGAAGTGCTCCTGGAATAAAGAATATGCATTATTTATTGTATGATACCCATTATATCCCGCCATGGTAGCGGTATACAAAAAACCAAGATATGGAGATTTTCCCGTTATCATTGCTGGTAAAAACATAAATGCAGTAGAAAAAATACCTTGTTGTAGCGCTGGATATAAACCATGTTCATAATATATATAAGAAGTGGACAAAATATTTGCAGCTATCGAAACTTTAGTAAAACCACTATACATTGAATATACATGTAAGGAGTCAAGTGTCACTTGCTTAGCATACTCAAATGTTGGTATTTGATATAATCTAACGCTATCCATTGCTGTATCTACAACTTTAAATGAAGTAGCGACTTTATATAATTTAGGCAACCATGTTTGCATCTGTCCGTCCACTAAAGATTTTATATTTATGTCTCCCTCAAACTTATCTCTGAGATCTTTAGCAAGCATAAAATCTTGAGCATTCCCACCCTTATCAGGATGTAACTTCAATGCTAGTGTTTTAAACCCTTTATTGGTTAATACATCATCTATAGACGTTTCGATATTATATTTATTTAGAACAGATTTTAACTCTGCTATTTCTTGTCTATATAAAAAGCTTTTAAGCACGCCGCTTATTCCATATCTATTGACAACGTAATTTAAATAATCAACGAATATTGTTCCTTCAACGGTAAATTTAGTGAAAAATTGTGTTGATTCACCTTTTTTTATATGTGCAAAATCACGTATTATCCTTTGATCAAAGTCAGATAAAGCTATTAACGCATTTTGTGTAACTATAGGCGTAACCGATAATGTCATGCTCAATGATAACGGCACTGTAGTGCTTAAACCATTTGTGACATCCATCAAAGATGTTTCTAGTAATCTTGAATGAACTTCTATAGCTTTATCTTGTAATACTCTATGACCTGTGATTATTTGTGCAAAATGCTCTATTAACTCTGGACCGCAGTTATTGCTATATGCTTGCTCTTCTACTATTGCTTGTATTAAGCTTGCTGATATTACACTGGAATGTTCAGAAATAGCAGAAGTTGGGCTAGTGCCTACATCAACAATAGCATCAATGGCATTGTTATTTTTGACTGCAGCAATAGCATCAGATAATGCTTGTTTTACTGCAATAGGTATTGGTTTATTCTCTGGATCTATATATGTAATCTGTAGATTACTACCAAGTTTTTCAAAAACCAGACCAATCCAGTGAGAGGAATAAGGAGCAGATTTATATACAATAGGAATTAGTGCACTAGTATAAGTATTATCTATAGCATCATTGATAAAACTATATATTTCATCAACCATTTTTGTCATTAACGGAAAATTTTTCTCATAATCATAAACACCCTTTCTACCTTCAGTATATTGATTATCTTTATATCGTTCATTTAATATTAATGATTTACTTATTCTAACATCTGAAGCTACAAGCCTTAAAGGTAACAATACATCTACTGCTTCTGGATAATATTCTCTCCAAAATCCTCCATATTCTTTCTCAGAAAATGTTAAGGTACCACGTGGAGGTGATGATACTGCTCCGCCATTAATTGTGTCCACATTAGAAGTTTTTTGCGGTCTTTTAAGATTGGTATTAATTCTATTTTCTTCTGATTCATGCTGATTAATTTCTTGATCAAAACCTTTTATCACATCTGCATCTTGTGCTGTAGACTTTATTAATTTTAATGCTTTTGCTGCTCCTCCATAGGCATCTGCTTTTTGAAATTGTTTATCATCAACAAGTGTTGAGGAGAGGAGAAAGATATTGTAGGCCAAGCCATTGGATTTAGGTGTTGCTTCAAGTTCATTAAATTTGCTCTTTAATGTTACTGATTTTTTTATTTGATCTGACAAGTGCATAGGAATAGGATCTTGTATAGCCCAGCTTCGGTATTCTAAAACAATCTCTCCAAATAAATTTAATAATGTGCTAACTTTTCTATCATCTAAGTTATCAAATTTAACTTTAGTGATCACTGATGATAAGCCTTTTGCGTTTTCTTCTGTTGGCTGTATTTTCATTAGATCCAAATAGCATTTCATTTGGTATTCCTGACAGTCAGCTATACATCTATCATTATTTGCTGGAGTTATTGGAACAGTAGCTTGAGCAAATCTAAAGTCATTATATTGCTTATTATCTGCGATCCTTTCATCGTACGATGCTATAATTCCCTTCAATACTGAAATAGCTTGAATTTTATGACCATCTTTTATTAGTTTTTCTGATTCATCTCTTTTGATAATTAACAATCCATTAGACTGACTAAGATGAGCCTCGAAAAAATTTCCCTTCTCACCTAATGCTTTTGCTAATTCAAAATATCCTTGATACTTTTCTGCATCTTCTATTCTGTCACTACCCATATATAAATATGTTCGGCCTAAAGCATGTAATGCTTTTATGTATATTGACAACAACTGACCATAGGTATTTAATTTTAGGTATAACTCATGCTGCATGCTACCATCCATTGGATTTGCATTTACTCCATTTATTATAATTTTAGATCGAGGTTCTTTACGTACTAAATATTCTTCAATAGCCTCTTTTATTTTTATTGCAGCGTTACGCGCACCTTCGCCATCATGATTAGGAGACATGCAGTCATTAGAAACTATACAATTTAGATGGGAATATTGCTCTATTTTATAATCCTTGTATTTTGCGCTTAAAATAGGGCATTTTTCAATGTCAGAAATTAACTGTTTTATTGTATCAATCTCCATGCCAATTGTTTGTGCATCTTTCTTTATTAATGGAACGGCAGTAACCTCTTGGAGGATTTTATCAACATCTTCTTCTGTTTTTTTAATCTCTGCTTTTTTATTATTCTCCATCTCACTATAGATACGATAGAGAGCAGCGATAGTTCCAGTAATAGCAGCAAGCACTCCGAAAGGATGTTGCTTTGCATATTCGATAGCTTTATTAAACAAACCAGAATTACCACTTTGTGACTTACCACCAGGATTGGATTTAGGATTACTACCTTGCTCAGGATTTGCAGGTGGCTTCTCAATAGGATTTTTTTGATCGGCTATAGTCTCGTGAAGTTTAGCAGCTTTTGAGGATTCTATATCATCTTTTCCAACTTTTATTTCGGGATGTGATTTATCCCCAGGATTTAGTTTGGGATTATCATCCTGCTTATGAGCTGTAGTTGGGCTTCCGATAGGGCTTTGTTGGTTGACTGCAGTAGCTTCCTGAGGTTTAATAGCTTTTGTGGCTTCTATCTCATTTTTTTCAGTCTTTATTTTAGGAGTATCAGAAAACAATCTTGAACTAACAATCATGTTATGTGGTTTGGAAAATTGTAAATTAGTCTTTAAAAACTGATTTGTTGTGTGAAATCTTAAATTAGAATACAGTGCTCTACTAAGTATTGTATATTTTGTTCTCATTACCCATCTCCTTATTTATTATATAATAGCAATGTTTCTCATGAAATTCTTTCATATTTAATATTCTTTATCTTTAAGAAAAACACCTCTATCAATATCTATTCAAAAATGCTCTGAATAAAAATTCGTTCTTGTAGTCAATATCCTTTCTTGTTAGGGATTATAAGGCGGCATCTATTTTTACTAACGCCCTTCCATCGCATTTAATTGCTGTATATAATTTGATTTTATGCTTGGGTTTTTTATTGATCATTAATTTACTCATATATTTTTTGAATACCACTCAATTTCACTAGAAACAAAGTTAAATAAATTATGTATATGTTTATAATTTTCAGTTATGGAAACTACACAAAATCTTTAACTTAGAATTTCCTAATTTTCTATAACTTTTAATAACGCTAGTCTTAAATAGCTAAAGAATAGTTAAGATTTAAAAGTTTTTTTATTTATTTTCATTGTTTTTACAAATTAGAGTTCTTTAAACTAAAGTTTTAATTTCTTCTACCGTTAAACCAGTTATTTTAGCAATAATATTGCTATCAAACCCTTCAGCTAACATTTTCTTAGAAATTATTATTGCTTTCTTCTTTTCACCTACAGCTTCGCCTCTAGCCTCATCTTCTACTATGTCTTCAGCCTTACCTTCCATGAATTTCTTCATATAATCTCCCTCTTCTATCCGTAGGAAATCTAAGTGTGAGTTATAAATATCTCTTTCATCAGCAGTTAAACTCATTTCTTGCATGACTTTAAGGGCTTTTTTTATTTCAGGGAAGTGAATTTCTGGTGGTAAATCTTTACTGTTGAGTAGATCATACTTGGTTAACACTGCTACCCATTTATCAAGCATGTCTTTTGTTTTTGATAAGATAAACTTTAGATCCTAAGAGTCGATAGCTGCAAATTTGTTAAGTTCGATGGTATGGATCTCAATATCTTTATAAAGCTCAATTCTGGTTTCTTTATCACTGAGGATGAAACGATGATGATATTTATTAGGTTCTGAGGTGATCCATCCTCTTTCTTGGCGGTAATCAATAAAAATAAAGTTTAAGATATGGATAGCAATAGTTTTATTAAGCTGACCATAAGGCTTAGCAGATAATAATTGATTAGTCTAAACTCTTGTCCAACTATATAACCCTCTTTTGGGGTAGTCTGCTTCATCAGCTAATCGCATTTCAACTAGGAAGTAAGTGCCGGTATGTTTATTTCTGGCTTTGATATCAAGAACTGATAATTTATCTTTTTTGAAGTGACGTTCATTATAGGGGTTAAGTAACTCTATTGGCTTATCAGCAACATAACTGCGAAAAAGTCCTATAAGGAATTATACGAATAATCTCTTGTAATTAATGCAAGCCCTAGGTTTTTATCTTTCTAAATTTAAGATTTCCAAATGCTAATAGAGTGTTAATAAAAAATTATACGAATGAAATAGCTAAAACTGCATCTTTATTCGCATAATCAGTACGTATAAGTCATCTTATACGTATTTTAATAACAAAACTATTTATATTATGCGAACTAAAAGTATATACTAACACGACACCCTATTATTCGTATAATATAAACATGATATGTTGGATAAATTAAAGTTGACCTACTACGGGTGCTGTTGTTTAACCCCCAAAAATGCACAATCTGAGCTTTGCTATTCTCTTAGGTTCCTTACTGTACTTACTCTATAGAACATTATATTTTGAAATTTAAGCTTGGATTATATTTACATATTTATACAAAGTTGGCTTAGAAAT
>CAMDPW010000050.1 GCA_945905715.1 Rickettsia typhi | reverse complement strand
TCCATCATTTTGCTCTACCAAACCTTCCTTATTAACATTATGATTAATAGCAAATTTAAAGCTTTGATGATTAACCATTGGCCCTTGATGCTTTTCATATAAAAAAGCTTTAGCCATGTAAGACATTAATTGATTTTTAAACTTGAAAGCGCGATTAGGATATTTGGTATTTAATTTTAGCAAAAGTTCATTAGCAAAATTCAAGCTAAACTCTCTCCTTGAGCGGCAATTAAGCTCTGTTACTTGTTCCTGGTTAAGTGGATACCAATCAAAGAATGTTTTAGCATCCTTAGATTGTTTTAGTTCTTTACTCTTTGCATACTTGCTCTCACTAATGGCTGGAAGGGTTTGGCTTTTAGCACAACTTTCAGCTTCTTGATTCTTTTCTTGCTTAACTTTCTCTTGTTTTGTTTTTTCTTTTTTAAAATCATTTTTAAAAAATATAGATCTTTTTAGACATTTAGATTTTTTCTTTACGTAGTTTCCATCTGAATTCTTTATATTTGTTTTAAGGTTTTTATTTAATATATAGACTAAATTTGATACAGTCAGGGTCACAGGAGGAACAAAGTCCCCTGAGCCTAGTGTTGAGCATGGTGTTTTATCGTAGTTGGTATCGGCCTTAGAAGTCGTGACATCATCCTTGTTAAAACCATTGTCTTCTAACTCTACTGTGTTTGCAAGCGATCCTGAGGCGCTAATTACCAAGCTATTTGCGGATTTAAATCGGTTAGGTGAATTTATTAACTCTTGTTCGTAGATATTAGGTAAACAAAGAGTTACTTGCCATAAGGACTTATCTTGTCTTTCTTGATCAGATTTTTCTTTTCTGGTATAAAACTGATTTTTAGTAATAAATCCTAATGTTTCTAGACCGTTTATTGCTTTAGATAAGAAAGATCTGTTACAACCATATTTGCTAGTTAACTCCAAGTAAGATACCTTCAGTGAGAACTCAGCGTTCTCTTGATTTGAAGACATATGATTTTTATAACATTTTACATAAAAATCTAACCAAATGGTTTTTTGCAAAGGAGTTAGGTCACAACTTGTAGTAATGATGCTTAGCAATTGGTAATTAAGCCTGATGAATAGTTTCGTCTGATCAAGGTAAGTTCTTTTGTATTCTTCTTTCTTTATGCTTGGATCGTAAGGTAAATGTTGTTGATATATTCTATCTGGCAAAGCGTACAAACGATCAAACACTTCTTGAGGTAGAGTTGGAATAATAAGATTTCTTTTATTCTGACCATATTTATTTTTGTCTTTAACAAGAACAAAATATCCTTTTTCACTCAAGCTTTGCTGTAATTTAAAAACTAAAGATTTAGAACAATTAAGCCGGGAAGACCATTTATGGCTAGGTAATGCAACTGATCGTTGTTTACCTGAATTAGAATTGATCAGACTCAAGCTATCTGCAGTAATATAGAATAGTTTCTCAAGAGAAGATAGATTAGCAGTATTGAGAATATGTTCAAAAACACATCCAGCAATGGGTATGTATGATTTGCTTGTAGAAAGCTCAGAGAATTGGACAAAACTTGATTGTTGGTTGTCAATCTTTGCTTGACGGAAAGATGTATTATCTTCTTTTACTAAAAACCTTACTTGGTTTAAAAAAGGAGGTTCTTTTATACTTAATTTTATGGCTAGGTCGTCTTTAGGCAAGATGATGTATTCTGGGGTAGTCATAACACACTCCTTTATTCATTAATAAAGAGTGCGCTTACACATTATTAAACTTGACAATCGTGTCTAAAATTCCTATCCTACTAATTGCGAAGTTAGATGGATAGGGTGTGTTTATAACGCACCCTTTATAATTACTAGCTACTATATAATAGCTGTTGCCGGTTATTAGTCCCCCTAGGGGGACTAATCGATCTAATCATTAGACTTACTGCTATTGCTTTATTTTTGAACATCATTCATAATCTCTTTTAGTTTTATTATTATTGTCTCTTCTAATGATTTAGTAAGAGTATGTTTAGTTAATTTTATTGGAAAATGTATAGATGAGAAAGCACCTGCTTCTTTTCTAAGGGTGAATACATGTAAACCTTTGTCGTTATAATATTTACGAGTCCTTGCTGATTGATCAGTAAAATTACTACTAATTCTTTGCTCTACCAAGGCCTTTAATTTATTATTTCCTATAGTGCAGTCTCTTAATTTGCTTGCATAAAAAATAATAGCTTCAATATATGCCTCTCCTTTAGAAGAAAGCTGTTTTATTTCTTCTGCAGTGCGAGCGCTAATTTTTGACATATTGCCTATAGATAACATAATCCTCTCTGGAATGTTTCTAAAAGAAAGGAGTCTAGATATTTGTTGCTTTGGTAATTTTAATTTTTCTGAGATATCTTTTTGTGTTAATATACCATCATCAATAAGTCTAGCATAGCTCATACCTTTAGCAAAATCTGATAAATCTTTACGACTTTGATTCTCTGAGGCTTGTATAATAGCCGCATCAGAATCACTCAAGTCGCTAACAATTACTTTTAAGTTGAGACCAGCTTTCTTGGCAGCGTGCCACCTTCTTTCTCCTACTATTAGTTCGTACCTCATTTTATTGATAGAGCATGGCCTTACGACACAAGGTTGTTGTTGTCCAATTGTTTGAAATTCTACTGCTAGTGCGTCAATATCACCTAGTTCATTTTCTGGTCTATCATGATATTTCCAATTTACAATTTCTTCAGGAGCAACTTCCAATAAAGAGCTGTTGCTAAAGTTATTCATGGCTGTTCCATCTAAATTGTAAGGTCTATAGTCTCTTTTTTTGAATTTTTTTTCTCTTTGAGAGTTTATATCATCAATGGTCGGCATCTTTACCTACCTTTTTTTCTTGCTCTAAATTAATTTCTAGTAATTCTCTCGTCAATAAATCAAAATCACTTCTAACAGTAGATTTTTTTAGTGTACTAAACATGTTAAGACTAGAATCAGTGGTATTTGGTATTTCTTGAGAGTTTCTTATGGCAGTAGTTAGAGCATTTCCATTTTCAGTTTCTGTCGCTAAAGTTGTCTGTATGGCCTTGTCAGATAAAATAGTATTTCCGCTAAATTTGTTAAGGAACACCTTATATTTAATATTGGTTTTATATTGATCGTTTAAATGAGCGATTTCATCTTTTAGTATTGATAACCCTTTTGCACTAAATTTATCAGGGTTTAATGGAGCCAAAATAGTATCAGCATACAAACTAGCTGCCGTAACAGAGTGTCCCATCATAGGGGGGCAATCTATAAAGATAAAATCGTATTTTGCTTCTATTGGGCCAAGCACGGCCTTTAGCACATTATGTAAAGGAGCTTTACTTATAGCTAATTTACTATCTAATGTTACATTTTCTATTCTACTGGGGATAAGGTCAATACCTTCTTCTACATTGATTATTGCTTGTTCTATGGTGGCATGTTTTTCTAGTACATCTATCAATACTGGCATTTCATCAGGGGTTATATCAAAGGCGTCGGTTAAATTACCCTGAGGATCAAGATCTACACAAAGAATCTTAGCGCCATAAAGACTAGCTGCACAGCTAATATTATGAATAGCTGTGGTTTTCCCAGTACCACCTTTTACTATTTCAAATGCTATTTTTTTCTTATAGAAAGGGATATTAAAAAGCTTGCGTGTCTCGATATGAGTCAAATAAGATTTATTGCCAATTTTTTTTAAAGTAATGTTTTTTGTTTTTAGTTGTTTGTGCAATGCTTGCAAGGACATGTCTAACAACTCTGCTGCATACGTAGCTGCCATTTTAGGTTGGGTATCATTTTTTTTCATAAACTCAACAGACTGCATTATTATATCAACTTCTTATTAGTTGATCATCTATAGTTAATAAAACATATTACATCAACTACGTCAATACATAAAACGTAATAATATAGAAAATAATTTAAATTGTAACGAACTATTGACCTGCCTGCTTTAACCTCTTTCAGGTATAATTCCTCGAAGCAAGCTTTGCAAAAAGAAAGATGATATTCAGAGTGAATGTCAGAGAGTGTCTATAGGCTTTGTTGCATGTCCTGTAGCTGCCTTACCTTTATGTAAATATTTTTTCTTATTGGTCATAATTTATTTTCGCTTTCCTCGTTTTAATCTTTCTCTGGTTTAATTCTCTAAAGTTTTCTTCGTTTTAGAAAAGTTTTATGAAGCTCTAACGCCTCGTATCTTGCTTAGGGGTAGTTTATTTTGGCAGTTGACTCAAAAAGGAATCTCATCTAAATCTTCCATCAAAAAATTATCACCTGACGCTGCTTCTTTGTCTTCATACTTATTTGGATTCATCATCCCTTGAGTAGCAGCATCATCTTTTTTGTAATCAAGCATAGTTAAGTTGCAGTTAAATCCTTTCATTACTATCTCAGTAGTATAACGTTCAGCACCAGTATTATCAGTCCACTTACGGGTTTGCAAACTGCCCTCAATAAATAGCTTACTGCCTTTTTTAATATAATTCTTGACTACATTCACTAAACCCTCAGAGAATATCACTATGCGATGCCATTCTGTCCTCTCTTTCTTCTCACTGGTGGCTTTATCTTTCCAGGACTCAGAAGTGGCGAGTATAAGATTAGCAATTTCTTTGCCATCTTGCGTAGTTCTAATCTCAGGATTTTTGCCGACATTACCGATAAGGATCACTTTATTTAAACTTCCTGCCATTTTTACCTCTTTTTGAGTTCAGTAAGATGATAATGATATAACATAATCATATACTAATCATTATTTTTAATATTCTAGAGTAAGAACCATGGTGCTACAAGCATATCTTACTTTACTAACAGGGCTTACCTAATCGAAAAACGATTATAAGGAGTAATTTCTTCTACTTTAAGAGCTGGCTTAGATTTATAGATTTCTTGATACAAGAAATTCAGTTCTTCATCTTTAAGCTGTTCACTAACTTCAATAAACCATGCTTTAGCTTTGTTATTACTGCCATCATTCCACCTATATCCTCGAGCCTTCAGTATATTTTTGTATTCATAGGGACTTGCTTCTGCTGCAATACGATATGAGGTCTTACTCGCTTGGTCTAATAATGCTTCAAACGTATTTTGCCCAGAGATTGGCAGAAGTTGAGTGAGGATATGGACGCCAACTAGACAGTCCATTGTTGCCCGATGGCTTCATAAAAGAAATTGAACTTGTAGGCCAAAGACTCCAACTTTGCACTACTAATACCTTCTTGATGCCATGGAATTTGGGTTAAAGTACAAGCCCAGGGTTTGGTAGCAAAAATAGGAAATTGCTTTTCAACAAATTGTCGATCAAATCTAGCATTATGGGCAATGATTAAAGCAGCTTGGTTTATGATTTGTGCTACTTGGTCAGAATCAATACTACAACCGGCAACCATTTTATTAGTAATGCCAGTTAAGGAGGTTACGTGTTCAGATATTTGTATACCTGGATCTTGAAATGCGCAGTAATTATCTAATAGTCGAAAAATACGTCCATCTTTAGTGAACTCAAAAGGCACCAGTGCTAGTTCAATGACTTTATCGGTGTGATGATTTAGACCTGTAGTCTCAGTATCGATAAATACGCCGATTAATTTATCTTCGTTATCAGCAGTATTATACGCCTCTACCGGTTCAAATCTTTTTAATACCAGATGATCCCTACTTTTACTAAGAATATCAGCGAGTTGCGCAAATGATAAAGATCCAATGTTTTGTTGATTAATGGTCATATGTAAGTTTACTAATCTAACTGTTAATAAAAAAATCCTTTTTGATTTTTATAGCTGGTATTTCAGACATTTCTTGGTGAGTAGGGGCTATTTTTCTTCTAAATTCCACTAAATTTTTAGATGGTGTTTTTTCTAATTTTATGTAAGTTGCAGGTATATTCACATAGTAGTTATCGGGAGTGGTTATTTGTAAAGTCTTAAGATTTTTCCTGGTGACTACGCCATTAATTCGAACTCCACTAGAATCTATGAATGATACGATGTCTCCTTGATTAAAAGAAGTAGCAGCTATTTTAAAATCAACGTCTTGTTTAGTTTTGATCAAAGCCACGATTGCTTGGTTTAATAACATCAACTCTTGTTTAGTTACATCACTTATTAATTTTAGGATTTGAGATAAATTTTTATTCATCTGGTAATGTTTTGTTATTTTTTATCATCAGTTTTGTCACCAAAAAAACTGAGCAAATTTAAGCAAGGTTAAGCAACTTCTATATTGGATATTAACTCAAATTGATTAGCTGAGCAATAGAGCAATTTTTGCACTGACGACCTCTATGACGTTCGCAAGATTAACAAAGTTAAAACAATTCCTGAACCATATCATGTTTTTGATTGTTATCTGGTTTTGTATATCTAAAAATCTCTTTGATAGATACATTACCGCTGAGATTTTGTGCGACATGAAGACCATGCTTGTCTGCAACTCTTTTAAGGAAGCTATGCCTCAGCATATGAGGTGTTAATTTGATTTTCTCATTAGTTGATAAGTAGGCATTAGCTTGCATAGCTATTCTTTCACAACACCGAGCAATATCTCTTACTTGTATTCTTTTGTTATATTGGTTGGCTATTAGTGGTGAGGATGGGGCTAAATCTTGTCTTGTAGTTAGATAACGGTCAAGCAGTTCTTTTGCTTCATTAACAACTGGTACTTTTCTGGTGATCTTATTACCCTTTCTTTTTACATTATGAAATCCTCTGGAGTGGTATTGCTCAATGTTTAAACTAGCAAGCTCAGATTCTCTAAGTCCTGTGGAAAGAAGTATTGAGAATATGGTATATTCGAGCAGGGGGTTTTGATGCTTCTTCTTACAAGCTTTCATTCTAAGCTCACATGCTGACTTTAATCTGATGATCTCGGAATTACTTAATCCATTCCATTGTGGATCTTCTACTTGAGTAAATCTCACACCTGCAAAAGGATTTCCACCAAGAAGAGGGCGCTCTTTATGTAACCAACTGGCAAAATGCTTAATGGTTGCAAGTATTCTGTTGATGGAAGTGGCTATATAATTTTTACCAGTTTTTGCAGACAGATGATTTGACAAATAGCTTTGAAAGCCCTTTGTAATAGAGGGCGTCCATAGATCTGGAATGTTTGCGCCTAAGGTAGAGGTAAAGTATAAGAGAAACTTGTCCAAATCGCTTTTCTTAGCTCTTTGAGTGTGGTAGGGTGCATTAACTACATGCAGATGATAGTATTTATTGGCCCATAAAGACAGGTCATCTTCAGAATTATATCCAGAAGCTTGAATTTCTTTGTTATTTAGCTTAATTACTTCAAGTTCATTCATTTGCTTAATTATTGCTCTTTTACAGTTGCATTTGAATATTTCAATAATTCTTTATCGAAGCTTTCAATTTCTAATCCCTCAAATCTTGCCTTTGTTGCTATTATACAATCTACTATATGAAGGTTGGTTTGAACGTAAATATTTAGACTTGCAATTAATATATCTTTTTCATTATTATGAAATCCCCTATATAACAATAAGCTGTGTAAAGATTCCTTAATTTTATCTCTAGGGATATTATATAATTTTGTGAGAACAAATATTACCTCGGTAAAAACAGTTTGTTCAATATAAGCTTTAATTTTCCCTAGTTTAACTAAATCTAGAAAATCCCTGGCTTTTTTATGCAGTTCAGGTTGATCGTTAATCAGATACTTAATAATAACATTTGTATCAACTATTACTTTATCCATTCCTAAAACCTTCCTTTTATACTTTCTTCCCAAGTTTTTTCTCTAATAATATTAAAATCTGTTTCATCAATCTTTTTAGCATATTGAGTTAATGAACCTGCAACATCTTTTAGTGGTAGGATTGTAATTACATTATTATTATCTACTTCTATCTTGATATTTTCAGTACCAAGCAAAGCTCTAATATATTTAGGTAAAGTAATCTGCCCTTGATCAGTAATTTTAATCGCTCTATTATTAATCATTTTAATCTCCTGTTTAACTACAACTTTAATTATTATAATATATATTTATTATATACACAATATTCATTGTATAACAATCTTGAATAATAAGTTAAATCTAAGTAGATATATATAAGTAATTCAAAAATGAAACTAATATAGTTGTCTAAGATAAAAACTTATCAGACACCAATTCATACAACTTTTAGAACGACGTGATTTTTAAAAAATATGTAAATGCGTCAGAGTGAGTAGGGCGGTTTAACAATCGGTGACTGATAAGGTA
>CAMDPW010000049.1 GCA_945905715.1 Rickettsia typhi | reverse complement strand
ATATCAGCTGGTGATAGGTCAAGTAGAGTATTTAAGAATACCATCGTCATTTGCTCAAAATAACTACTAGATACCTTCTTGTTTGAAATCATTACCTCTGAGGTAAGTGGTGGTACAATGATGATACGCTCCTCTTGAATTAATGTTTTAATACCAAGAGCACAGGTAGAGATTGAAAGCAAAATAGTAAGTGCCAAGAACAGATTACGCTGTTTAGTGATTCGCTCTCCTCCTTGTATTGCTGTTGATAAATTCATAACTCAGGTCCCTCCCCAACTCTTATAGCAAACATCGATGATGCGACTGGGGCAAGTATTTACCACCAAACATCACCTTAAATGGCAAATGCCAGTAGAGATAGCGTTGTAGTAACCCGCTATGCCATCCCTTTGCCACATATGCCGAAATTACGTAACCTATAGCCACCCCTATAATGCCAATGACCATGCCAAAACGCATCCAGATTAGGCAACCAATAATCCCAGCACCAATAGTGCCAAGATAACTGAGTCCATATATTTTAGGCTCTTGATTTAAAGCTCTGTTGAGCGTAACTCTATGCATAAAACCAATTTTCGCTCAAAAATTAAACACCAAGACCAGTTTTAACAGCCATAACTGTCAGTCCACCAATCAAAGCTCCTTTACCAAAACCTAGCATTCGATCACGAAGATCGCCTTGCTGTTGCATCAACGCACCAATTGCCCCAGTAATGAAAATAGCAGCTGCATAATAATCATTGATCATTTTCTTTACTGGATCTGTAGCTGCTTTAATCGCAGCATCTAAATCAAAGGCGGCAAAGGCATCAATGCTACATAGTAGGACGGGTGATAGACACAAGACATATTTAAGTGCTGAAATAGACTTACTACTATTTTTAATAATTTTTTCCATTTTTTGAATTCTCCAATTAAATTAAAAGATTAAAGTTTTAAAATTGCCAAATAATATAGAAATTACATATCAACAGCCTCCTCTTTGAAGTTTGTCTGAATATCGGCACTACCTCTTGAACCAAGAGTAATTTTATTTCTTCTAACCTTGAGACTTGAATGCTCATTTACTGACTTAGTTTCTTGATTGTGTATATCTTTAAAGTTGAGTTTTGATTTATTTTTCCGAGTTTTATCTATAATTCTCTTGGTTCTATCAATAGCCCACATAATC
This sequence comes from Rickettsia typhi, assembly GCA_945905715.1. GTDB lineage: Bacteria > Pseudomonadota > Alphaproteobacteria > Rickettsiales > JABSSG01 > JAGVLN01. The sequence goes on along the minus strand of CAMDPW010000049.1, from coordinate 7,139 downwards.
TTGAATTGCTGCATGGCATCAAGATGATTGAAATGTCTTATTCTAATTAAGAATAACTCTCGTAACGTTAGATCATTGAACTCGTTAATCATTTTTTTCCTCATATTAAGTTTAGCCGCTAGCTAATAGCGAAAAACTTTTTGCTTTTTTTATAATTTCCTATATATAACGATGTATATATTTTGTATATTATACTGTTAAAAATCTTAAATCAAGTTTTATTTTTGTTGAACATCCCAGAACGCTATATTTTATTATTTTTTTGATTTTTTATTGGAATTTGTTATATTAGACAGAGATTTTTAATGAATTACAGACAAGGTTGATGTAAAAGAAAATTATGACCAAAAATAAGCAACGCAATCCGGAAAACCTCCGGTTAAGTGACAAACTAATAAATAATCTTACTTATTTAGTAGGTAAATCAGGTTTAAACCAACTTGAAATTGCTACTTTAGCTAAAATTCCGACTACTACTCTTAATGGGATTATTATAGGTACGTCTATTAATCCTAAATTACATACTTTAGCAGCTATTGCTAGGGTTTTTGATATACATGTTGCGCAACTTATAGGAGAAATGCCTTTAAATTTCTCGGAAATTACAATTCCAATTTTAAGTTGGCATGATTTAGATGTCCAAAAAATGGCAATTAATCATAAAATTGATGAAAATACCAATTTTATATCTTGCGCTCTCATTACCCAAAATTTAGTTTTTGCACTAAAAGTTAATAATAAAATATCTGATATTTACAAAGAAGATAGTACAATCATCGTAGAAGAAACAGACCAATATATTAACAATGACTTTATTATTTTATCTATTCACAACTCAGAACCTAGCATTAAGAAAGTTATTAAAGAAGGTGCTGAGGTTTTCTTGGAATCAGTTACTAGTAAATTGCCGATACAGCAATATGATAATAAAAATACTCATATTTTTGGCGTTATCAGGGAAACCAGATTTTAAATATTTAATCCCTATATTGAGCTAATTGATTAATATACTTATTGTCCATTTTAGAAAGATATTTGCTAATAAATTTGATATCTTCAATGTAACAACATATTGAACTATCTAGATTAGCTAATCTTAATTTTAATTTTCCTGAATTATTAAAATTTTCATAAAAACCGATTAACTTATAACTTGTCTTATTTTTATTCATATACGCCCTTGAGATTGAATGATTAGAATTATAAAATCTCACAGATAACCTATTTAATATATCCCCAATATTTGCTCCAGTGATTCTTACGTATATTCTATTAAGAATATCGCGATGTTTTTTAATTCTTTACTTCTAAAGCATTAATTTTGTCTTTAATTCTATTAACATTAATAGAATCACCTAAAAAATGTTTTAGAGCTAATTTCAATGATTTGTCATAATTGACCTGGGCAGCCTCTTTATTCAATAGAAGTTGCTTTTCTAAGTTACTGATATATAAATCACCTAATAACTCAAATGATCTATAACTTTCTGGATGAGAGTTTTGTTCCAACATAACGCTTGCTCTTTTTAGAGACTCCTCAGCATCTTTATAATTTTTAGATAATATATAAAATCTTCCTAAATGATTCAGCACTTTGCCAGTTTCTATATGGCTTTTACCATAATTATTCTCGTAATCACTAAGACTTTTTTCTAATAATTCTTTTGCCTTGATATTTTCTTTAATTTCACCGTAAATTATGCCTAAATTCAATATGCTTTTGCCTATATCTGGATGATTCTTGGGTCTAATTTGTTCATATATCTCAATGCTTTCTTCTAATATATCTTTAGCTTTATCATATTTTTCCATCATCCTGTACGTAATAGCTAAATGCGCTAAAGTTCCAGCATATACAGAACTATACTTAGGATAGCTCTCTTTATTATACAGATTGATTGCCTGTTCTAGTAAATCTTTGGCTTCGTTAAGATCACCGCGTTCACGATAAACAACTCCTAAATAGCCGAGTGCTCTTGCTTCTCCAGCATAATAGCCAGAATGTTTATGATAAATATTTACACTCTTTTGCAGAGCTTCTATAGCATTTTGAAAATCTCCTAAAGTTCTATATGTATTACCCAAATGCGTCAGCGCTAGTCCTTCTCTTACGCTACCTGATGATATTTTATTATAAATGGCTATTGCCTTTTTTAAATAATCAATTGCCATTTGATAATCTTGGCCTATTTTTCTGTAAATAGCTCCTAAATGAGTTAATACTAAAGCCGTTTCCTGTTCTTCTCTATCAACATTTAAATTTTCTTCTAATATATTTTTTGCTTGTTTATCATTACCTAAATAATAATAAATAATTCCTAAGGAGTTATTTATTGAGATTAAATCTTCTTTAGCTAATAAGTCCTGTTTACTGGATAACACTTCACAATGTCTGATAAAATTCTTTAACCCACTTGAATTTTCTAAATCTATTTGCTTGAGTATATAGGATTGAATATTAGTAAATATAGTTGATAAAACTTCCTGTGTATGCTGAGCAGTCACTGACCCTATAATATCTGTTAGAATGTTAACTTGTGTGCTACGGTGAATAGAAAAACTAGTTAAATTATCTATATCCTTTTTATCGTTATCCTTATATTGAATATTAGTAATTAATGAGTTTTTCTTTAATTCTCTTAGAAAGTCAGAGGTAATATATTGGTTTTTATAAAGCACTAGAAGTTCCTCTGGAATCTCTTGAGAATCGAGTAATCCAATTAGTAATGCCAAATCATAAAATTCCGAATTGGATTTTATGATATTCTGTAATGTTAATGAGACTATATTATAACGTGTCTTTGTATATTCACTAACATCCTGTAATATTGATGTTTGTAACTCGTTAAACTCTTTTTGAGGCGTTTTTATTTCTTTTAAATATTGATTATATTCAACACCAGTGTCCCTCAAATAATGAGCAGCGATTGACACGTCTAAAGGGAAAGAAGGAATGTTTTTTAAAAATTGTTCTACCGTTTCTTGGTTACGAACTAATTGTGGTGATGAATCACCAGTAATATTCTTAAATAATTCTAGTTTTTCTTTCTCACTAATCTCATCTACGTTAATGACATTATGGTTATCTATATAACTATTATGCTTGATACCGCTATCCCTAGTAGTTATTACGACTCCCCCGTTACCCCAACTTTGGCTATTGTGAGGAAAATATGCGACAATATCTTCAAATGATTCAACGTTATCATAAATAACAAACCAGTGAGGTTTTAACCTCAGTTGCTTTTGGGTAAATAATAGTAATTGTCTATCTTTTTTAATAAAGCCCTTAATAGCCAAGATCTCACGCAATTCTTGTTTATCGGGGTTATTGTCACACAGAGCATATGCTAGACCCTCTAGTGATAAAGATAAACTCTTTTTTGTTTCGGCATTAATTTCCCATATGATTGAAGCATTTTGCCTGCTTGCATAATTTCTAGCAATAGTAGTTTTACCTGAACCGCCAACTCCGACTAATACTGCAATGTTAATTGCATTTTGTTTTATAAAAATCTTATCTAATTGATCAGCAATCGTCTTTCTTTTAAGTAATATTTTTTTATTAGGTAATAAAAAATTAACGCTAATATTAGTTGAAGAATAGTAGTTCCTATATATTAAGAAGCTAGTTGATAGTACCACTCCCATTATTACAATTAATATTAAAGTGATAATCTTAAATTTTTTTCTAATTGGAATTTTTTCTTTTATTTCTTGGTCTACATCTAATAATCTAGTCGTTAAATCAATTTTTAGATTAATTACATTATTCTTTTGTTTATTAAAACTTAATATTGAATCATGCAAATCTATATTAGGAGCTAATAATTCGATGATTTTAAATATAGACGAATATATCTGATCCTTTTCAAAGCAATCTACAATTTGTATATAAGAAAACTTTTGTAAAAAATCATCGCTTAGTCTTTTATCAAAACAAATAAATATAGTGTTATCTATTTTTTTTGCCTGTTTTAATTGCAGTAAATGTTTATCAGTTAATACCGATATAATTTTTTGATTACCGTCATTATTAGGAATTTTGCTGGATTTTTCAGTGATATTGATATTAGCTAATTTTAAACAACTAATTATATATTCTAACTTCTCATTTCCTGTCTGGCTTACAACGCAGGATATATTCTTGTTTTTGAGGTTTACTGCAACTTTAGCTATCTGAGATAAAAACAGCTTGTTGATTAATAGATCTATATAATGCTGTTTTAGCAATACTGATTCAGAAGATTTTTCAACAAAATCTTTTATAGCTTCTTGAGAATTAGAGGAAATCTTTCTTAGTATGGTTTTAATATAACTTTCAACAGTTCTGTGTGATATACCGAGAATATCAGCAATTTTTTTGACTCCTCTTAAATTAATAATACAGGCAATAACATCTATCTCCCTTGGAGTGAATATTATGTTATTGATTTGACTTAATTTTTCAGCGGTCATATTTTATAATTTTAATTTTTTCTTTAATAAATCACCTGATAATTTAATAACTCTTACTTTATTATATTAACATTCCAAGAACTCTCTCCTACTTCTGGTGCTATAAAATGATACAAAGCAACATTTTCAATATTCCATGACGGACTACCAATTGCTTTAAGTATAGACATTATTACACCACCGTGAGCTACGAATAATATATTTTTATTAATAGCTAAATGATCATTAGTAATTTTTATTACTCTGTTGGAAAATGTAATAAAGGATTCCGCACCTTTCGGAACTATACCTTGTTGCCACCACTTTTCTGGTTCAAAAGGAATACCATTATAAGAACAATCTCCTTTTATTTTTCCTTCCATTGCTCCCCAACAACACTCTTTTAGATTATTTTCAATGATGATAGGTCGATGAATTTTATTACCTATAATTTCTGCAGTTACCCAGGCTCTTTTAAGAGATGATGAAATAATTATATCAATCGGTAAAGCTTTGATTTTTTCTGCTACTACTTGCGCTTGTGAAATACCGTTTTCGCTTAAGGAAATATCAGATTGACCCATAACCTTTTGTGCTTTATTCCAATCCGTCTCTCCGTGACGAATAAAATAAAAAGATTTACGTAAAAATAAACTACTCATTTTCTCCTCATAAATTAAATTTTTATATCGTCTTAAAAATATGAGTCAATAGTAATGTTTCATAAGAGTCTCATTATTAGCTTTATTCTTTAACATTTTATCGTCCTATTTTTTTACTTCAGTACAAACCACTCCAAAGTATAAACTGTATTGCTTGTACAGCACTTCATCAGATTTATAGTACCTAAAACTCTCTCCTGTTGACCTCACCCAAGAAGTTACTAACTAATCTCTATAGTGCCCAATAAATAACTAATTCCACAAGAATTAAATATCGCCGATTCTACTTTATTTTTTATAGAGCTTAGTTGGCGTTGTTGCATAACCCCTTAATTTATATTTTAAGAATCTGCTTACTTAAATCTTCTATTAAGTAAGTTGTTATAAAAGCCCATAGATCGCCTTGTTCTAAGGTTTTATTGAGTTCATTTGCTGGTAAAAAGCGTCGAATTTCTTGTTTAAATTCTAATTCCATTTTATTGTTATCTTTTAATAGCTTTTTTCGCTCATCAAATTGACTTAAAAAATATTCAATAGTAGTATTCCTATCTTGAATTTTAGCAGGTATTAATTCTAATTTTGGTTTTAATCCCTGTCCATGAAGCCAGGCTATATCCCATAAGTCACGGTATTTTATCCGATTAGATCTAAATGCAAAGGCAAGTAATTTATCAGTATAAATTTCTTCACGACTTTGAGCTTGTATAATTAGTCCGCTAGTCCCCATATCAACACCATATGGATTTAATAGCATCATAGGAAGTTTTTCATAAGAGGGAATAGCACAAATATCTATATTAATGCGCTGGCTAGGGAGATGTTTTTGCTCTGGTTTGGTCTCTATTTTTATTTTCCATGTATCAACATTTTGTTTATCTTGAATAGGTTCAGTTACTTTTACAGATAATCCGTACTTATTATTGAGATTTTCAATCAAGGCTTGTCCCATTGTAGACAAACTATTTTTAGTAAAATTACTTCCACCAGTAAAATCTAGATCTTCACTTAATCTTATACCTCCATAACAGCTGCGCAAACATGTTCCTCCTATAAATGTAAGCTTTGTAAGCAAATTATTACTGCTTAACACTCTTAATATATCATGATGCAACAATTCTTTTTCAACAACAACTCTTAAAGGAGATAAATCTGGACGATTTTTTAAAGTTTCTGTAACTAACTTATCAAATAAATTCATTTGCAATATTCCAATCTATTAAATCACAATTTCGATGTGTCACTTTCATACCCCTTAATGCTAGAGCTACGCTTGCACGCCATAATCTAGAATTTGCATCATAGATAAGCTGTTCCATGATGTCAGCTGGCTTTTGATTAGTATGAATAAATTCTATTGTGCCAAACTCACCGCAAGAGACTATGTTACTTCGGCCAGATGACATAACCGAAATCCAATTTATAGGAATCTGAGAAATAATCCCTACGTCACTTAGAACTGTTTCAAGGCTGATATAATTAAATTCATTAGCTCGGAGGAGTGCTGCAACATGAAATAACAGCAATCCATTTGATGGAATAGCTTTCTTATATACATATAGTCCTCGGCACATTCTTGTTAAATACTTAGCATTCACAGCTCTGCTAAGTAGCGTTTTAAAGGCTGTATTAGATAAATCAGGACAAAGCGCTCGTAAGTTTTGTAGCGTAAACAAATAATTTTCACTACTTGCGTGTTGTCCGAGCCAATTACTTAAGTGTTTTATTGGTTGCATGGGACTATAGCTCTACATCAAGTTACACTTACTGTAACCTAATGTAGAGTATACTGCAAGTGGAATTTTTATGTTAAGTACACTTATATAGTAAAATAAGTTGAATTAGCATAATTGAAAGAAGTGTCTTATTATCTCAGACAGATCATTAAATTTGTTAATTTGATCTTTAATCCATCGTTTCATATTTGCCCAAAACTTCTCTATAGGATTTAAATCTGGTGAATAGGGTGGTAGAAAAACTACTCTACAACCTACAGAGTCTATTAAATCTCTAGTTTTCTGGGATTTATGAAATGATGCGTTG
>CAMDPW010000048.1 GCA_945905715.1 Rickettsia typhi | reverse complement strand
TAGTACAATAGTTGTAAATCCTATGGCTTCAGCTAATCCCAAAGCTTGACTAATCATACCAGCTTTACCGTCAGTAACAACCCAGCAAGTTTTAGGTCGAGTTTTAACATTAGTCATTGAAAATCTCTGTACAATTCATTGTTGTTTGACTAATAACATATGAAGCAAGCAAAAAAATAATTTCATTTTCTTCAAACTAAAGCACTGCTTTTTATTTATAGATAAAAATCTTTAAACCGAAATGTTGTTTTGAAGTTATAAATACTGATTTACAGCTTTACCGCTATGTTATTTTAATATACATTAAAATTTTGGCGTCGCGACTTGATAAAGCTCTAAGCATTAAGTTTATGACGCCAATTTTATTTTTAATTTAATAAGCTAATGCAACAAAGCACGTTAGACAAATTGTTTGATATAATTTGGCCTATAGAAAAGCATGAATTAAAAAAATTCTTGCCTATGGCTGGCTTAATGATATGTATACTCTTTAATTACAACTCATTACGCGCTTTAAAAGACGCTTTAGTTGTGCCAAATATTGGCGCTGAAGCAATTAGTTTTATTAAGCTATATTGCGTAGTGCCGGCCGCTATAGTGTTGATGTTAGTATATGCAAAATTAACAAATATCGCTTCACAACAAACAATATTTTATTCTTTTGCAACTTTTTTTCTAGTTTGGTTTATAGTATTTGCTTTCATTTTGTACCCAAATACTGCCACAATACACCCAGACCAAAAGAGCGTGGAGCAATTAATTGCAGAAGATGTATCTCTAGGAATATTCACACTAGATTTAGTGCATTTTAAGTGGTTTTTGTTAATCTATAGTAAATGGTCGTTTGCTTTATTTTACGTATTAGCTGAGCTTTGGGGATCTGCCATGCTATCTTTAATGTTTTGGCAATTTGCCAATCATATCACGCAAACTAAAGACGCCAGAAGACTTTACCCAATGTTTGGTTTTATCGGTAATATTGGACTTATTATTGCAGGCTCAGCACTCAATTATTTTTTCTCAATTCAAATTGAAAGCGATGCCGCGCTTGCGAACAATGCTATAAACCAAGATGCCCACATTGCCGTACAAGCGTTACTATCTTTAACTAGTATATCAGTCATCTTGATTATGTGTATTTTTTTCTATATGCAAAAATATGTACTGACTGATCCTCAATATTTGAATGCGACTACTAAACAAACGAAAGAAAATAACCATAAGCTATCCTTAGTGGGAAGTTTTAAAGTAATACTGTCATCTAAATATCTAGGGCACGTTGTCATCATAGTTTTAGCTTACGGCATCGCTACTAACTTAGTTGAGGGCCCTTGGAAAGCTAAGGTCAGAGCATTATACCCAGATACTAACGCATATGCTTGCTTTATGGGTAATCTATCACTCTATACTGGCTTAGCATCCATGTTATTTATGATTATAGGTACAAATATTCTCACTAAGTTTGGTTGGCTTGTTGGCGCGCTAATTACTCCTATAGTTTTATGCGTAACTGGAGTAAGTTTCTTTATCTTTGTCGTATTTTATAATGCCGCGAGTATTTCTATGGTAGGAGTTGTACTCGATCCTTTGTTGTTGGCAGTAGTGTTTGGTTTAATTCAAAATGTTTTAAGTAAGGCAACAAAATATTCTTTATTTGACCCAACAAAAGAAATGTCATACATACCAATTGATGAAGAATTAAAAACTAAAGGCAAGGCTGCTGTTGATATAGTTGGTGCACGCGTTGCTAAATCCGGTGCTGCTCTGATTCAATCTGGATTATTTATGATTTTCCCTGCTGCAACCTTCGTTGTGATTTCTCCATATTTAATGGCAATCTTTGTAATAGTAGTTTTGATTTGGATACTAAACGTCAAAATGTTAAGCAAAGAGTATTTTAAGTCTCTAGCAAAAATATTGTCGTAATTTAATTTATTACCAGCATTTCAAGTAATCTTGGACCTCTGATTATCTCTATGATATATATATGGCAAAATATTCAGTACATAGGTTACGTGTTGACAATATTAAAACTTAGCTCTTACCTATTGTTTTTAACATTAATTTGCAAAATAGCACTTGCATCTCTTAATCAACCACCAACTGCGGTTGAAACCATTAACCCTGAAAAAAAATTAATTTTTGATAAAATTCACTCCATTAGTATAATTAACTCACCAAAATCAGTGTATTTATTAGCCCAATCTGCTGGAGAGATAACGCATATATATCATAGTAATGGAGGTGCTGTCAAAACTGGTGATTTGTTGGCTCAACTAGATGATCAAGTTGCCTCATCTAACTTTGATGTAGCTACTGCTAACGTTAATCTATCTCAACTAAAATTAGGTAGAGTAGAAAAATTACTTGCTGCAAAAGTTGCGTCTCAAGCAGACTATGATACCGCACTTGCCGAACTGATCAAATTCAAAGCCGAAAAGAGAAAAGCTCAAGATGAAGTAAAAAAAACCAAAATTGTAGCTCCATTTGATGGAATAATTGGTTTTAAGCTAAAGCAAGAATTTGAAACTGTGAATATTGGAGATAAACTATTTCGTATCGAGCAATTTAATCCTTTAGAGGTAGAGTTTCGCATACCTCACAAATTTTATAACCTTGTGCAACTAGGCGATAAAGTAAATTTGAACATCGATAATAATGGTACGACAGAAGGGCAAATAATAGCCATAAGTACAATTATAAATCTAGATGATGAGAGCTTTAGTATCAAAGCATCGGTAGAAAATTCTGACAATAAAATTGTACCAGGAATGTTTACTTCTATTGAGATTATTGCCAATAGACATGAAGCTTTAATTATTCCAATACAAGCTTTGGTGTTTACGGAAAATGATCCTATACTATTTAAACTAGAAAATGATAAAATACGCCAAATATCAGTAAAGAAAGGGATAGATTTTGGAAATATGACAGAGATTAAATCTGGGATCTCCACGAATGATCAGATCATAATTTCAGGTCAAATGAAACTATATGAAGGTATGAGTGCCTATTCTTTAACAGAAAAAGAAAACAAATGAATATTTGTGAGTTGTGTATTAGAAGGCCTGTATTTTCGAGTGTCCTTAGCATATTACTCTTGCTAATTGGTTTAGTTTCCTACAGTAAACTCAGCACCAAAGAATATCCAGATATTGAGAACCCCGTCGTTACCATTGACTGCGAATATAAAGGCGCAAGTCCTGAGCTAATAGAAACAGCAATAACTGATGTTTTAGAAAATAACTTGTCAGGAATAGAAGGGATTAAAACTATAACTGCAACAAGCAATTGGGGTAATGCACAAATAATTATTACTTTTACCTTAGAAACTGATTTAGATTCAGCAATTAATGACGTAAGAGCAAAAATCGCTTCAACAGCAGATTTATTACCTAAAGATATGTACCCTCCAAAAGTGATGAAAGCAAATGATGATGCCAGAGCTGTGATCTATTTAGCTTTGTATAGCGACCAAATGGATATTGCTCAAATAACAGATTTCGCTAAAAGATATATCACTAAAAGACTTGACGTATTAAATGGTGTTTCTAAGGTTGAAATTCATGCAGGTAACGAGTATAAGGTACAAATTCAGCCTAATCCAGATTTATTAAAACTACATAATATTTCCATATCTGACATAAAAACTGCGGTTGAATCACAAAATCAAAATTATCCTGTTGGCTCTATATCAGGTGGAGAGTTAAAGCTATCCTTAATGATGAATCTAGATATGTATACTATAGAAGAATTTGCTAATATCATTCTCAAAAAAACAAACAACTATTTATTGCGATTAAAAAACATAGCAAACGTCAAGTTAGATTTTAAAGGTCATGATCAGCTTGGTAGATACAATGGCAAGAATTCAATTCTTATCGCTGTATCTAAACTACCGCAAGCGAATCCAATTGAGATTTCTGAATTAGTTAAGCAAGAATTGATACCAATAAAAAAACTATTACCAAGTAATTTAATCGTAAAAGTGGCGTTTGATGGAGCAAAATTCATCAACGCTTCAATCTCAGCAATTTATACTACAATTTTTGAATCAGTGCTCTTAGTTGTAATAGTTATACTGATTTTTCTTCAATCTTTTAGATCTTCTATTATACCCATAATTACAATACCGATTTCTTTGATTGGCACTTTTTTCTTGATGTTGATGTTTGATTTCAGCATCAATACCTTCACCTTACTTGCTATGATTTTAGCAATTGGACTAGTAGTGGATGATGCGATTGTAATGATGGAAAATATATATCGATATATCGAACAAGGAATGAAACCAAAGGAAGCGGCAATAAAAGGCTCGAAAGAAATTATGTTTGCTGTGTTAGTAATGACCGTAACTTTGGTTGCTACATTTTTACCTGTTGGCTTTATGGAAGATTTCATTGGCAAGTTTTTTAATGAATTTGCATGGACGCTTGCTTTTAGTGTCATTATTTCTGGATTCGTCTCACTTACCTTATCGCCCATGATGTCCAGCATTATTCTTACTAAACACCATCCTGATAATAAATTTTTTGTTTTTTGTGGTGACTTAATAGAAAAAATGAATAAACAATACCAAATTTTACTAATCAAAACCATTAGCCTCAAAAAATATGTAGTCTATATATTAGTCGTTTTAGTTGTCATTGGAGGCGGGGTAACTATATTTATCCGTCAAGAATTATTACCTCTGGAAGATCAAGGCTTCTTATACATATCATCGCAAGCTCCTGAAGGCTCAGGTTTTAAGTATATTAAGAAATATTTTGATGAACTAGAAAATATTTTATCAATTAATAAAAATGTAGAAAATTATTTCTCTTTTATTGGCCCGGGCTCAGGTTTTACTTTTGTTGATCTAAAACAATGGAATATGCGCTCTGTAAGTCAAATGGACGTGGCTCATACACTCAACCAAAGAATGAGATCTATACCTGGAATCACGTCTTTTGCCATAAACCCTCCGTCTATAGATACAGGAAATAGTAGCAATGCGATTGAACTCGTAATAAGAGGATATGTCTCGTTTCAAGAATTAAATCAAATTGCTAAGAAAGTTGAAAACGAAATGCGTAAAAGACCTGAATTCATAAATATAGATCAAGATATTAAATTAAATAATCCATCAATAAAGCTTCGTTTGAATCGCAATAAAGCAGCATACTATAATGTTGATGTGAGTCAGATTACAAAAGTTATTCAAAATAACTTTGTTCGTATCATCATTGAAAACGGGTTTAGGGTGAATAACGAACTTTATGATGTAGAAATCAGTCTTGCTGATCAAGATAATGCTAGTACTGCAGCCTTAGAGAGAATCTACATAACCAATAATGATGGCGTGTCCATACCATTACTATCTTTAATAGACTACGAAAATACAATCCAACCAAAGACCCTAAGTCATTACAATAAATTGCGCTCAGTTACCGTATCTGCAAGTCCTAGCTTTGGAGTAACGCTTGGATCTGTCATAGCAATTTTAGAAAAAATTACAAATGATGCAATTGCAGATAAAGAAGTAAATTTTGAATTTGCGGGAGAAATTAAGGATATGCAGAAATCAAATCATGATCTTTATATCATATTCGGTATGTCGATCTTATTTATCTTTCTAATTTTAGCCGCTCAATTTGAGAGCTTTATTGATTCGGCAATCATCTTATGTTCAGTGCCTTTTGCCATTGTTGGAGCATTACTAACTTTATTTCTAGTTGGTGGTTCACTAAATATATATAGTAAGATTGGTTTAATTACCTTAATAGGCTTGATTACCAAAAATGCGATTTTAATTGTTGAATTCACTAATCAAAAGTTAGCTAGCGGTCTTGAAATAGAGCAAGCTGTAATTGAAGCAGCAACAACGCGTTTACGACCAATTATGATGACAACTCTTTCAATGATTGTAGGAGCTATTCCTCTTGCTTGCGCTTCTGGCCCTGGTGCAATAAGTAGAAATGAAATTGGCTGGGTTATTGTTGGGGGCTTGTCTATCGGTACTATATTTACTTTATTTGTTATTCCTATTATATGCATCACTGCCAAAAACTATAAATTATGTTTCATCAAGAAAAAGTGGTCATGATACACAAGACATTGCAACAGTTTTATACCAATACTGATCAAAAGGGAAAAATTCTCCCAAAATGACTTAATAAATCAATATTTTACTCCACCTTGAAATTGAAGTACGTGTCCGGGAATGGCTCATTCGCTAATGTGTAATGCCACCATTCTTCGTGATATTCTTTGAAATCATGTTTTTTCATTATAGCGCGTAAAAAGTTTCTTTGTTTTATTACTTCTTCACTAACAAGATTAGTGTCATGGTTAGAAACTGGATGGAAGAGATCAAAGCTAGAGCCCATGTCCACCGTACCATCATCTAAAAATGGGATAACTTCTCCATTTGATAATATTCTATTTCCTACTTTAATTGGTTGAATTTTTTCACCTGTAGGAATGATTGTTAAATCAATAGTGCTTCCTCTTGTATGCCCTGATTTAGCAGCTATATATCCTAAGGTAAACAAGTCTTCCTTGCTTGTCGTTGGGTAGTATTCAGCTTTTGCAGAATTATCATTTAAATCAGCTGCCCATTTAACAAATGAGTCCACAGCTTCTTGCGGTCTATAAGCATCATAAACCACTAAACTATAACCATTCTCATTAAGCTCTTTTTGTGCATTTTTTAAAGCTTTGGCAGCTGCTGAAGTCATGATAATTTTAGGGTTTTCGTAACCTTTAATTGCTCTGCCAACAAAATTATCTACCGTAAAATAACGCACGCTTTGAATAATTGTTGGGTCAATACCTGAAAGATACACAAAGCCTGAAGGCAAAGTTTCACTACAAGACGTGAGTGTTAAGGTTAATAAAGTACAGATGGTTTTTATTTTTTTTGAAATTCATGACTTTTTCTCCATGGCATGAAGTCATATTTACGAGCTTAACATACACCAAGATTTTATTTGCGACAAGCCTAAATCTTTTGATGAGAACTCAATCATCGTTTGGCTTTTTAATTAAAACATTTTGGATAAACACTTAGAATTAGTAAATTATCTCATGAAATATTGTTCGCTACGCCTCTCTTTTTTCTTACACCAAACGCCACCCTATGGCGCACTTCATGCAACCCTTGATTTTTAAGACTTTGAACGACGCCATATCTTTGACGTAAGAGAAATAGTAACTCATACGTATCAGTACGTACAAGGCTTTAAGTACTTGGATAAAAAAAGGATACAAGGTTACGTACTGGTTACGATAACGTCTTTGCAAAAAATTAAAAATACCGATTTTATGCCAAAATTTTTACTGTGAATCACTACCGGCTTAAGCCGTTAGCTTCAATTACGCTTGCAAAGCAGATTAAAGAGATGAATCCCAATCATTAAGAGACAAAATTTCCTGTGAGTCACATCATTCGATGCTCAAATCTGATTTTAAATTTGCCAGCTAAACAATTCTAACGGTAGTTAAGAAAGAAAAAAGACTAAAGTGTCTTCCTGAAGGTAGGGGTGTTTACCATATTCCACAAGTGGACATAAATATCGTTATCTATCTTTGTGAACTACTGGATTAAAATTCATTATCTTTTCTTAAGTAATGACAATTATAACCCCCGGGATTATTATTTAGGTATTTTTGATGATAATCTTCGGCCGGGTAAAATTTGTCTAATTTGCTGACTTTTGTAATAATGGGATCGCAAAAAACACCTGATTCCCCAGCTTGCTCTATGGCCTTCAAAGCTATGTATTTTTGTGTTTCATTTATATAAAAAATTTCAGACCTATATTGAGTTCCAATATCATTCCCCTGTCTATTTAATTTTATAGGATTATGTATGCGCAAAAACAATTTTAAAATTTGTCTACAACTAATTATTCTGTGATCAAATAATATTTCCACTGTTTCAGCATGTCCACTATTACCCGATGAAACCATCTCATAATCTGGGTTACTTGTAATTCCACCACAATAACCAACTTTGGTATCTATCACTCCTTTAAGTCCACTAAAAAAATGCTCTACTCCCCAAAAACAACCTCCTGCTAAATATACATATTCAAATCTTGTACTAAACTTTTTAGAAAATAACATATAGTAGTCTCCATATCCCTTTTCTATTAGCTGGTCTTTAGGTATAAATTCCAAAGATGATGAGTTTATGCAATATCTTTTCCCACCAAAATCTTTAGGGCCATCATCAAAAATATGTCCTAAATGCGTGGTTTTTGTTCGGACCTCAACTCTTTTTTCCTTTAAAGAGTTATCTTGTTTTGATGTTATTTCGGCATTCTCCAACGCTTTAAAAAAACTGGGCCAACCTGTGCCAGAATTATACTTACATAATGATGAAAACAATGGATCGCCAGAAACTATATCAACGTATATACCTTCTTTTT
>CAMDPW010000047.1 GCA_945905715.1 Rickettsia typhi | reverse complement strand
GTTTGGGTGCTTGAAAGAGGTTACAAATATAGCAAAGAAGAGGTTAGTAAAGTTATAAAGCAAATGTTATCTACGGAAGAGTTTGCTTTTGAAAACCAAGAATTGCTATGGCTAGCCTTAAGCCAATATAATCAAAATAAATTAGATTTCTCAGATGCGTTAATTGGTGAGCTTAATAAAAAGTTTAGTTGCTCAGAAACTCTAACATTTGATCAGGCTGCAATTAAAGCTAATAATTTTAAATTAGCAGAATAAAATTCTAAATCGTACACTTTCGGGGGGCTTCTTAATTTACCCCTATTTTGAGAGAGCATTCAAAAGTGGGGGCTGAGAGTCTAAAGATAAGGCTTTTATAAATTGAAAAGAGGAAATTATTTGATGTGCATATAACTTAAAAATTATCTTTGAAGATCTGCTCTCCAGTGGTACAATTTTGATGTAATTTCAATTACAACAAAACATTGCTTGATGAATACTCAGGATCAAGTATACCAGTTTAGAATTTGTCTCAAAGAGATTACTCCTATGATTTTGTGATGTATTGTGATACAGAGCGACAAAACATTAGCAGATTTACATTATGTAATTCAAATAGTAATGGGATGGACAGACGATCATTTAAATGTATTCATTATTCATGGTAAAAAATATACAATTCCAGATTAAATTGGAATGCCATCTGCAAATGGGCGTTACGGAACAAAGGTTAAATTAAGGGTTCTGTCGCATCTACAATTTGAATATCGCTAATTTCATATAATTACGATGTTCTTTCAAATTTTAGACATAACTATGCCATTAGCATAGCAAAATTCTCAAAAACAGAAAGTTTATTATTACCTCCAATGATTTGTCCTTTTTGAATCATTCTAATATTTTCAATGCCTGTAATTGTAATCTTGGCAGAGTTAAAGCTTTTAAAACCAAGCATTGGCTTAGTTCTTTTCTTAATAAAACGATGATCTTGCTCAACAATATTATTAAGATATTTGCTTTGACGAATCTTGATTTATTTATCCTTAGCAAGGCTTTTATTCAGACTATTAAGAGCACAAGAGTTACTGCCACTTTTATCAATAGTTACTTTTTGAGGCTGAGCATTATGTTTAATAGCTTTACGAAAGAAAGCTTTAGCTGCGCTTGCATCTCTATTCTTTCTGAGTAAGGAATCTATAGTATAACCAGCAGAATCGACTGCTCGGTATAAATACATCAAAACTCCATTGCCTTTAATATAAGTCTCATCCATTCTTCAACTACTACCCACAGACTTCTTGCGTCTTCTAACTTCTTTGTCTTATGAGTTTTACAAATCTGATCACCCACTGTTGAAGCGTTGCATGATCTATTATAACGCCTCTGATAATAGCCATCCCTTCTAATTCTCTATAGCTCAATGAAAATCTACACCTTTATATATACAAATAACACGATGATTTCTGGAGACGAACAAAATCCTTTGAAATATTTTAGAAATTTTGTGGCAATATGAAATGGCATCTTTATATCCTTTTCCCCAAAAATAGCAGTTCTAGATCATCATTTCAACAGATGCGACAGAACCAAATTAAGTGATCTTAGGTTTAGAATAAACAAAAAGTTTTTATATAATGATGATTTTACAGCAGGCTAGGCATTTGAGATACGTCTTGAAAAAAGAATATCTGCTGACACAAAGAAAACATATCCAACATGTGTTTCTGGTAGCGGTGCATCTCCCTGATGAAGAATGCGGAGGAGACCACCACCCACCCCTGCGGTTCAATGCTCTTAAGAGTGACTGGAGATATCAGTCTTAGGAAATAACGGTTGAGTTTTTCAGGGCTTTGGCTAATAAGAAAAATTACAGAAAGAAAATTAGCGAGGCATGTAATATAGATCAATTAATAGAAGCATGTTATTGGCTTAATATTAGGAAATACGAGCGTACACGAGGAAATACACATCTAAAATTTTATGTCAGTAATAACGCTCGATGGCAAGAAGCATTTGATGAGGTAATATATTTATAAAAATATCAATACAAGTTATGATTGACCATCTTCATGGTCAATCCATTGTTACTGACCAGTAGCGGAGTTTAGGCAAGAAAGTTTAGTCACAAATACGCTAGGGTTGACATTGGCTGAGTCCAAGTCAATATTACAAAATGTTCAATCTGAGCTTACGCAACAGCAAGTAGAAAGACATGTTCGAGAACATAGAATTTACAAGGATTACAGCAGATATCAACAAACAAAGGATCATCACAAACTAATATACAGGACTTCATTTGGAAAACTAACTCTAAAAAGTCCAAGGTTATATGCCTGTCTTTGTACAAAAAGAGATAAAAAAGTATTAGTCCATTAGCTTCTGTACTTTCTGAGCGCATATCCCCTGAACTGCAGTTTTTACAAACAAAGTGGGCATCTCTTGTGTCTTATGGTGTAACTTCTAGTATTATCGAAGATGTACTTCCTATACAATCTAATGTTTCCAGTATAGTTGCTACAACACATAAGATAGCAGAATGCTTGGATTCTGAAATTGGTGAAGTACAATTTGATTATGGCTCTCAAAACCAACGAGATAAGCTGCCTTATCCAGATTCTCCATTAACTATAGGAATTGATGGTGGTTATATCCATGCCAGAGAGGGTAAGAATAGAAAAGCTGGATGGTTCGAGGCAATTGTTGGTAAAAGCTTACAAGATGAGAAACCTTCAAAGCGCTTTGGATTTGTGTGTAAATATGATAACAAGCCTAAATCCAGACTCAACACAATGTTACAAAAACAAGGGCTGCAAATGAATCAAGATATCACTTTCTTGTCTGATGGTGGCGACACTGTACGAAACCTTCAGACATTTATTAGCCCTCAATTTGAACAGCTGTTAGATTGGTTTCATATCACAATGAAAATTACTGTTATGAGACAAGCCATAAAAGGGCGAGATAAAAATGATAGAGATAATTTAGACAAACAATTGGAAAGCATTAAATGGAATATTTGGCATGGAAATGTTGATAAGGTCTTAGAGAAAATTGAATCTTTTTGTGAGGCAACTGAATGCCAAGCTTTAGATAATGGAAATAAAAAACATTCATTAAAAAAATGGGCAGAAGAATTTTATATTTATATAAAATCTAACCAGCACCTTATTCCAAGCTATGCAGAAAGGTGCAGACATAATGAAGTTATTTCTACTTCTTTTGTAGAATCTACTGTAAATGAGGTTATCAGTAAGAGAATGTCTAAAAAACAACAAATGAGATGGACAAAGGAGGGTGCTCATAAAATGATTCAAACACGAATCTCTGCGCTTAACGATGAACTGAAAGATGCATTTTGTCATTGATATCCAAGCATGTTAGAAAATAATAATAAAAATATTCACATCTAGCCCCCACTTTTGAATGGTCTCCTGTTTCATAGAATTAATTGCTAATAACTCTTATAGAAAATTTTTCAAAAAATCTTAAGCCAAGTTTTAACCTGGCATTGAAGGCATTTTTAGAAATTACGAGGGAACTCCAACGGAACACCTTTTTCCTCAATTTTTTCTCCTTATTTTTTTCTTGCTTTTTATTTGTGCAACAAAGTTCCGTCATGGCCTAGGTTAAAAAAAATGATTGACCAGTACCAGAAGCCGAATCGTGGCTAAAGTTCCTTACTCTCCTGTTAGTTGATGCCAAACTGCATAACCAGTTAATCCTAATAAACCTAAAACAGCTGCGCCTCCTATACCTCCAATTAGAATATCCTCGATTGAACAACTATTTTGATCATACTCAGATGATACACATAATTTTGTATTTGCAACACTTTCACTATCACATACATGGGCACAAAGGGTAAAATTTAAATGCTTATCTCCTAAATGTGCTTTATTGAATATAGGTAACTTTAGGGTTGATAGTTTACTGTCATTTTGATTGCATTCTTGCAAGGTAGTATAGACGTTCGCCTTCACCATACCATATTTTGCAAATTCTTTTAAAGATTGTAGCTGAATCTCATTTGTTCCATGGTAGTTGTTATAGTCTACGCATATAGATTTTTCCAATGTTTTAGATATGTCCTTAGTACATATTGAAAAAAATGCAGTAGCAACTCCAATTGCCACTTTACCATATCCAGGCATTATTTTATCTACAGTAAGCTTAACAACAGTAGTACCCGTAGCTACTAATGCTGCCATTGGTCCAGCTGTAATATCATGTATTTTATAGCATAAAATAGATGTGAAACAATCTGGGATTTGAAAATATTTATATAACCCAAGGTCTAATTTTTCGATCTCATTTATTATTTCTTGATTTTTAGATAAATGGGCATAATTCAATGCATTAAATCCTGTAATAGGATCTTTAGCCTTTAATAAATCTTTATCACAAAATTTAAGCAATAAATTAAAGATTGCTACATCTCCGCTTACAGCTCCTAAGTGCAACAAATTAAAATTATAACTGTCAGAATCACATTTTATTGATTGGGAACTATTGAGTATTTTTTCTAATGTGGAATATTCTTGTTTTGATATTGCTTGGAATATTTTGATTGTATCGTATTCGGCATTAAAGACATCTACAAGTTGTTTTAACATATTACTTTCACCTTGCCAAATCTCTACACCATTAGTGATCTCTTTAAGTAACACACTTTTAAATTCTTCTCTGACTTCATGATTGGGAATACTAAAATGATAACTATTACCTATTCTTTGAGTCGTGAGATACCCTGAATTCACTAATAAGTACGTTACCATTTCCTCAATATTACCTATATTAGTAATACTGGATTGAAATAATGATGTTAACTTATTATACTCCATTACTTGCTTACTTCCTTCTATCACGCCAGTTAATTTTTCAATTATTGGAGTGCTAACCTTTGTCCTAAGGATCATTAATAGGATTGTACTTGCTCCACTTTTTGACCAATAACTTTCTGGTTGATAATGACTATCATATGCAGAATTCAAGTATTTCATAACAGCCCATGGTGTATATGCGCTGATAGTTTGGTTGTGCCCTATTGGCACAGTGTAACCATCATACCAGTCCTTTATATTACCCTTAAGTAAATTATAATCTTCTCTAAAATTTAATTGTTTTAATAAAATTTCTACTTCGTCCTCACTGAATCCAAAGCTTTTACTAAATTTCCCACTAGTAATTCCGTAAACACTAAGATTATTAAAGCCTGATCCCCCTTCTTTTTGAAATGTATCAAATATTCCTGTAAGTATTATTTTATTTAAATACTTATTACCCTTACCACATGATGACATCATAGATGTAATTAATTTTGATATATCATCTCTCTCTTTAATATTGCTTGTTAAACTTTGTTCCAAAAGATAATTTACAGGTTTATCATATTCATCTACCAATATGTAAACTTGTTTTTCGTGATAATTGTATAATAATTCGCTTAAAAAATATAAACTATCTTGTAACTCTACTGTTGTTGCTTCTTTACCATCACCATCATATATTTTCTCATATTTTTTTAATGATTTTGTTGCAGCTTTTCTTTCTGAATAATCTAATTTTTGATCATTAGCAGTTTTGTACAAAAAATCTAATAAGTATTTATGATCTCCAAAAACATCGCTGATTTTTAATTTTAATTTAATCTCTATTTCTTCAACTGAGTTGCCTATCACATCTTTTAAGCTAAGAAATATCACAGGGTATTTCCCTTGATTCATACCTATTAAATCAAAGTCTTGTTTTATTTCTTGATACTTTTCGAGATCATTCTCTTTCCATTGTTCTATTTTATCTTCTATAGCTTTCCTCAATAACTCAAATTTTTCATTTTTTTCTTGTTTTACTATTTGTAATTGTACGTTATCTGCAACAGCTTCTTTATCACTAACTTTATGGTATTCTTTTATCAAATCCTCTAAATTATCTATACTTAAAAAATTCTGTTTAAGTAATAATACATATTTTTTGATCTCTGATGCTAATTGTTGATCTGCTTCTTCATTAGTTTTAAAATTTTTTAAAATATACTCTTTATTTACAAAGCTTAATAGATTAGCTATTTCTATCTGTTTTGATGCCGTAATTTTTGTTAAAGTATCATTTCTTATTAAAGTAATTCTATAGGCAATTTCATTAGTGTCAGTATAGCCTCCTTTTCCTATTTTAAGCGCTTCAAAAATCTGTCTATTCTCTTGATACTTATGTGCTTTAAGCTTACCTTCATCAAGTTCAGGTTCAAAAAATGTTTTGAGCATATCAAGATTTAATGTTTTTCCCCATCTTCTAGGATAGGTTATGAGAGTTGCTTTTTCATTACTATCTATTATTTCTTTAATGAAAAGTGTTTTGTCAATATAGATATCATGCTTAATCAATGCTTTAAAACTATCGGGCCCAATAGCTATCGTAAGAGGATTTTTATATATTTCTGAATTTACCATCTCATCACCATTAGCGTAGATTAATTTCCTTATAGTATACATGCATTATTTGTAGTATACATGCATTATTTTATGATGACCCCAGAAATTAGGACCAAAAATTCATTTTACGAAAGGTAACATTTAAGTGAAAATTTGTACAAAAATTTAAAGTGAAAAAATGAATAATAGCACTAAAAAAACACTACACTAATGAATTTAAGTTTAAAGTAGCGTTTGCTAGTCTAAGGAGCGATAAAATAGCCGCTACTTATATGTAAGGAATTTGGCGTACATGACAGCATGGTCAATAAGTGGAAGAAGATTCTAAAAGAAAAAGGAGCTACTGTATTTTAATCATAATCCAGCTCACAACCACTCTGAATCTGAACTTAAACAAGGGAACTAAGAAGATTTTACCGTGTACGGGAGTCAAGGTTGTAATCCAGGTTACACCTAGCTTTTAAGGCCATGATTTAATCATTTCTAGAAAAATCTCTCCCTAAAAAGCAAAGTTTGTTGATTTGTTTTATCTTATGAACGCTAGGGTAAACAACCTACTATTTTAGGCTCTGTCACATCTGTTGAAGTATAGGAAAAATAATAATATTGATTCTTGAAAAGGCATAGGTAAAAATGCTTAAAGTTCATCCAAAATTAAAAAAATATTTTAAAGGATTGAATTATACAGCTGAAATAATCATGGTAAGTCTGTATTTGAAATTTCGTTATTCATGAAGTTATCGAGATATTGAAGAGCTAAGTAAATTAAGGGGGGCGGAGATAGAGCATTCTACTGCACAAAGATGGGTGGAAAGATTTCCTCCTCTCCTTAGATAAAAGATTTTGCAAACGAAAACATGATGTTAACGGTAACTGGCGCATGGATGAAACTTACATTAAGCTTAACGGTAAGAGGGTATATTTATATAGAGCAGTTGATAAATATGGTGATATGATAGATTTTTTACTTCAAGCCAAGCGAGATACGCAAGCTGCTAAAAGATTTTTTCAGAAAGCCATCAAGCAACATGGCAAACCTATCAAAATCAATGTAGACAAGAGCGAGTCTAATAAAACAGCATTAGATTCGATCAACGAATCATATCCAGAAGGTCAGAAAATCGAGATCCGGCAAAATAAGTATTGGAACAATAGAGTAGAGCAAGATCACCACTTTATTAAGAAGCGAACCGTGCCGTGCCCTGTTTGTGGTTCAAATTCTTTAGAGGAGTGACACAAACGATCAAAGGAATAGAAATTTTACATATGATTAAAAAAGGACAACTTAAACAGGACAATGAAAATAACAAAACAATTTTTAGTAAATTTGCTTCATTGGTAACTTAATGCCCAAAAGCCATTTGATTTTAGTGGTATTTTAATTGCCTTCAACTTTCGTAGAAATCCAATAGCCTCTAAAGGCCTCTACTCGTGCAGAGGCCTTTAGAGGTTATTATAATAGCGTACTTTACAGTAAATCATAATATTGCACAGAGTCAAATGATAGAACTTTTAACAGTTAGCGAAGCTAGAAAAAATTTATATAAGCTAGTAGATAATTTCTCTAATAGTCATGTGCCTACTTTTATAAAAGGTAAAAAGAGTAGTGCCGTTTTATTATCGAAAGAAGATTGGGATAACTTGCAGGAGACATTATATTTGCTATCTGCTCCAGGAATGAGAGAATCAATTATTGAAGCTAATAAGAAGCCTATTGAAAACTGCTCTAAGAATTTAGATTGGTAACGATGTATCAAATTGTGTATAGTTCATTAGCGCAAAAAGATGCTAAGAAATTAGCAAGATCAAATTTAAAGGATAAGTGTTCAGAGTGATTAAAAATAATTTATAGTGATCCATATCAATCTCCACCGCCTTATAAAAAATTAGTTGTTGAGCTTGCAGGGTGTTTTTCTAGAAGAATTAATATTCAGCACAGATTGTTATACAAAGTTTACGAAGAAGACAAAATAGTCAAAGTATTAAGAATGTGGTCACATTATGAAAATACTGAAAATATATTTACGCTTTAAGTATTTTGCATATTTCTAAAAATTCTTGAAAAAGAAATAGTAAATAAGGTATGAGTAAGATAACATATCTGATCTAACCTCACTAGAATTTTATAAAATTTATCACTATGACAAATCCTGATCTTGCCTAAAGACCATCAACGCAAAAAATTGCTAAGTTTGGGTCGGATAAGAATTTGCAGCCAAA
>CAMDPW010000046.1 GCA_945905715.1 Rickettsia typhi | reverse complement strand
TAACTTCGCTACTATTCTCTGCTTCATACCTGATTTTATCTGATCTATTACTCTCAATCTAAGATCGTTACTATATGCTTTTGTGGTCATGTGTTTTTGATTTTACTAATAACACATCGTAACATCTGATTTAAGTTAGTTTAATATATATAGTATCTAGAAAATTTACGATCAATAATCCACATATCAATAAACATGACATGAGCACTGCTCTAAAAAATTCATTTTCTTTTGCTTTATTAGTTGCTACTAATAGCTATTATCGATGATAGGTAAGCTGTCAAGACTTCTTATGATTTTTATTATTCTTACTTTCATAAGGATTATCTATTTTTTTCAGTATAAACCTGATCGGCACGCCATCTAAATTAAATTCTTTACACAGAGAGTGAGTTAAGTATTTTAGATAACTTTGATTTATTTTATCTGGACGGTTTGTAAATAACTGAAATGTAGGGGGCTTACTTTTTATTTGATTAATGAATTTAATTCTAACTCTTCTACCAGATTCAAACATCGGTAATGCATGATGATTTATGGCGTATTCTATCCATTTGTTAAGTTTCGATGTTGTAATTTGTTTTTGCCATTTCTGATACAGATCTACGCATAAATCCATGACTTGGTCTAAATGTGTATTATATAGAGCTGATATAAAGCAAATTTTACTTTCTCCAAGATACTCCATGACCTTCTGAGCTTTATAAATAATATCTTTTGATTGCTTTTGTTTGTCATGTATTAAATCAGCTTTATTCACCACCAGTACCACTGGCTTACCTTCTTCATAAGCTAAGTTAGCTATAATCAAATCTTGTTTTTCAAGAGGCATAGTAACATCAATCATCAATATTACTACTTCAGCTAACTTAATAGATTGCATAGACTGGCGAACTGAGAGTTTTTCTAGAAATTGATAAATATTATTTTTTTTTCTAATGCCAGCAGTGTCAATGAGTTGTATATTATGTTTTTTATATAGCCAATTTATAGAAATTGAATCTCTAGTAATACCAGGCTCAGGACCAGTCAACAATCTTTCTTGTTTAATCAATTGATTAATGAAAGTAGACTTGCCTGAATTTGGCCGACCGACAATAGTTATTTTAATCGGATGAACAAACATAGCTTGATCATCTATCGGCTGCTCTCTATATTCTTGTAGCAACATATACAACTCGCCCATACCTAGATTATGCTCCGAAGAAATAGATAGCGTTGATTTGAAACCAAGTTTGTGAAATTCGCTCTCATTATATTGGCTACTTTTGTTATCGCATTTATTGATCAGTAAAATTACTGGTAGGTTCTTTTTTCGTAACCAGTCAGCATAAATTCTGTCTTCACTAGTAAGACCAATTGTGCCATCAACTATAAAAAAAATAACATTAGCATTGCTAATCGCAATTTCAGTATGGGAAATAGTTTTTGCAAGAAAAGGATCTTTTTTAGCATAAAAATCTAGTCCAGCTGTATCGAAAATTTTCAAAATGAGATCGCCTAACCGTCCTTCGCTTTCCTTGACATCACGTGTCACGCCTGGAGTATCTTGAACGATAGCTTTAGTAGAGAGAGATAGACGATTGAAAAGTGTAGACTTGCCAACATTTGGTCGACCTACGATAGTTACGGTGAGCATGATGTCTTACCAAATTACCGATAAGACACCAGTATTGTTAATGAAGTATATATTGCGTTCTACCGCGATTGGCGGTGAATATACTGCCTTGTCGATTTTATATTCATAAATTTTCTTCCCAGTCGTTGACTCAAAAGCAATAAGCATGCCATCAACACTAGTAAAATAAAGTATATTATTAATCATAATTGGCCCAGCTAAAACTAATTTATCTTTCTTAGATTTTGGCGTTCCATCTTCTATATTTTGTACCCATTTCACCTGCCCAGTCTGCTTTAAAACTGCTGTCAGTTGTTGATAATTATTAACTGAATAAATATAGTCTCCAGCTATCCATATAAATTTAGAACCACCAACTGAATCATTAGTCCATTTAATATGACCTGTAGTAATATCAATTGCAAACATAACCCCAGTATAATTAGATAGATAAATGGTATTTTGATTTATCACTGGTGTCATATCAATATCATTAAGATATAGCATAGTGTTATTATTGACGTTTTTAATTAAATTTAATTGCCAAACGCTTTCACCAGTTTTAGCATTGAGTGCTAACAACTGACCTGATGAATGCGGCACAATAACTAAATGCTCGGTTGTAACTGGTGAAGCTGAGCCAAAAACACTAAATTGCTCTACTGCTCCTTCATGAGTCCAAACAACAAAGCCGTTGTGTAAATTAAGGCAATAAAGTCTATTATCAATAGTTAAAACATAAACTAAGTTATTTTTAATTTCAGGTGCTGAGCGGGCAATATTACTTAAGTTGTAAGTCCAAATCTCTTCCCCACTGGTTTTATCTAGCGCAACAATGGTTTTGCCCCCAAAAGTTACTACCAAAGTATTTTGTACAAGCTTTAAACCCCCACCAACTTGATCGTATATATCAGCTTTATTTAACGCCATTTTGTACCATAGTGGCTTGGAAAAATTCTTTGTATTGTAAGCTGCTACGTTACCACGGCTATCTGCAAGATATAACACCCCCTCCGCAATTACTGGTGTAATTGTTGAGGTAAGCATGCTATTTGCTTTGAGCAAGCTATGTCGAGAAATTTGATATGATAACGGCGTTTCAATTTTAATGTTCTGAGGTACGCTATTTAAATCAAAATTGCTACTTAACCATTGGTGATTCACTTGCGCTGTTGGAATAATAATTTCTTTGTTCTTAAGAGCTTCATCTGGCTTAGCGTATATAATTTCTTGCATTAGGTTAATATGCTTGCCGGGCAACGGTTTATTTTTATTAGATTTATCACAACCAGTATTCATACTAAGAGCTATTATAAGCAATATAACTCTAGAAACCATATTTATTATAACCACTGTATCCACCTAATTGTTAATATTGTTCATTAGTACGCTTCCTAGGAAATTAATGTTCTCTAATGTGTTATTTGCTTGTATCAATTCAGCTAGTATTTTTTTTGCTTCTGCGTTTTGGTTGTTTCTTAGTAGTATTTGCGCGTATAGCAGCTTGATTGTACCATGAAATGGTTCATTTGCATGAGTTTTGCCAATACCGCTATCTATATTATAATCTTTCATTTCTTGTGTTAGCACAGTAGACATCAACATAATTTTAGCAATGTTTTTAAATGTTATGTCATTGATTCTATCATTAGCTATAATAGCAAGTAATTCTAATGCATCTTGGTATTTTTTCTCTGCAAACAAAACTCTAGCATAAGCCAAGCTAGCCATCGCTCTATATGCCTCAGAGTAGCTCTGAGTAAGGGCGTTATTCAAGTTTTTATAATCAACAGCTGTAGCGTTCATATTAATCATTCTGTAATAGTCTACACTAAAACTAAGTTGTTTTTGCTCGTATTTGTAATCTTTATATACAAAGGCAATGGAAAGTAAAATGACTATTAAGGCTATTGCAAGAAAGATTTTGGTAAATTTTCCAATGACATTAAAAAATTTTTCAGTTTTTATGTCATTAGCAACTTCTTGAATAAGATCACTCATAAATAGTATCGATTCTGTAAATATAACTACTTATGAATATAGCATGTGCTGATGAATTGCAAATAATTTCAATTACAATGCATGATTCATATCATTAAATTTTAATATTTAATCAATAGATGCTGGCATTTCTTCAACTACTAATCCTTTTCACCAATTATTAAGATTTAGGACTGTAAGTAGCAGATACAGTTCATGCGAAATGGCTACATGGTATAGGAGTTTATCAATTTTAGCATCAACATTAGGATTGACATACTTTCCATAGATAATAATACGAACTTTGTTTTATTATCATAATCAAATAATAATGCATTGTAAAAGAAAGCTATATTGAAGAAACCTCATATCTTAATCGATTGCTTAGTGTCTACCCAAGAAATATTGCCATCTGCACGATGATACACGATATTTATACAATTATTATTTTGATTAATAAAAACCAATGCTGGCAAAGCGCTTAAGTCCATCTTCATTACTGCTTCAGCTACAGTTAGTTTTTCAATATTTGCTGGTTTCTCAGCAATTATTATTGGGTTATCTACACTAGCTTCTTCATCGTAATCTGCATCTTGATCAAGAGCCTCACTAAATGGCGCGATTATATATTTTGTTCCCACAAGAGCATCTGACATTAAATGACTGGCTTTCGTTTTGTGATGATTTTTAATACGATTCTTATAACGCCTTAATTGCTTTTCAACTTTTACCAACGCTAGGTCAAACGAAGTATAAGCATCATCAGAATCTGCCTCGCCCTTTATCAGTAAATGCTTACCCATGCCATCATTGATTATAATGTTTGCTTTGAAAAATACCGAATGCTTATGAAACATTACCTGTGCACTCATGATTTGTTCAAAATACTTAGTCACATGCTTAGCTAGCTTTTCTTTTGCATATTCCTGTAAAGACTGGCCTACACTCATTCCCTGTCCAGAAACTATTACTTGCATAAATCCTCCATAACTAACCATGAAACAACATTCTTACAAGTGTATTTTACTATTTAATTGAATATTAATCAACAATCCAAATGATATTAAAATTGTTGCCATAATAGTGCCCCCATAAGACAAAAACGGCAACGGTACTCCCACTACTGGCAATAATCCTATCACCATTCCTATATTAATAAATACATGCACCGAAAATAGCGAAATAACCCCGTAAGCAAGTAATCTTCCGAAGTGATTTTTGCACCTAAGAGCAATAGAAGTGCCGTATGCTATTAAAATTAAGTATAGTAGCATAATAATGATTACTCCAATAAAACCAAATTCTTCAGCAAACATAGGCAATACAAAATCTGTTTGGTGTTCGGGTAAAAATTGGAGCTGTGCCTGACTTCCTGAAAGCATACCTTTGCCAAATAAACCACCTGAACCAATAGCAATTTTTGATTGAATTATATTATACCCATTACCAAGCGGGTCCCTTTCTGGATTCAAGAAAATTAAAATTCTTTGTTTTTGATAATCGTACAAATAGTACCAAATTATCGGTAATGATCCTAAGGCTACTACAAGTGCTAAGATAAATTTCCATATCTGCACTCCTGCTACAAAAAACATTACACCTCCAACTATTAGCGCAATGATTCCAGTACCTAAGTCAGGTTGTTTCATTATAAGTAAAACTGGTATGCACAATATCAGCGCAGGTATTACGACTAATCTAGTAGTAAGAACATTCTGAAATGATATATTATGAAAATATCTAGCTAGTGCCAGCACTATAGTTAATTTTATGATTTCAGAAGGTTGAAGTTTGATTAGTCCTATGTCAATCCATCTAGTTGCTCCCATCGCATTATGACCGATAACTTCTACCGACACTAGTAATACTAGCGTCATTCCATAAGCAATGTATGCAAAATTATAAATAGTTCTCATTTTAATCAGCCCTATTACAATCATCATTACAAAAAACACTAGAAAGAATATTATTTGTTTTATAGCCCATGGCTCAATAGAGCCATAAGCCGCATCATACATCAACACAAAACCGATAGACGATAAGATAGTAATAAGCAATACCATCATCCATGGTAGTGCTTTACATTTATTTATAATATTATTTATTTTTATTATCATTGATCCGTACTAAAACTATGATCTATTCTTTGTAAGAAATATTACGGTTATTTTAGCGTTCTTACTCATACGACCATAGATTAAAAATAGCACGTCTAGGACTTCAAGTGCATATTTAATTAAGGGTAAAGTCAAATCTACGGAACTCATATTTGTACCAGTATATTTAATCGCTCTATATTTAGCTATAGAAATTTCTGGCTCTTTCTCGTTCGTATCAGCATCTTTGTTTTTCGAAAGGTATCACCATTTTCTTATTTTTTATTTATTGCTATCAATATTTGACACACTCTTTTCAAGAGAGTATTTACAGCATTGCTGATCGTATTACGAAACACTGCAACAACTCACGACTATCTTAAATTATTCTTTTCGATATTAACTACAATCATTGCTTTGTTACAGTAATTTGTTATATTAGATTTAATCGATCTATGTAAACAATGAAGATGTTTAAATTGTAATAACTGGAGATTTTGATAGCTAATGCTATATCGTTACTAAAGAAATATCAATCACTCAATAACTCATCAGTTTATTAAAGTTGGTTGCCACGATTATGTCATACTAGATTTTTTATAATAAGTACTAGTCAGGCATCCATTAGCCTTGATGTTATCTTAGGTATTTAAAAAGAATACTCTGGAATCATATCTTTCAAGAGTAACCTTAATTCTTGATCACCAATCACTCCTGTGCTTAGTGCTAGAGCTAACTTAACAAGTTTCTTAGTTAGCTGATCTTGATCTATCTTAAGCTGCTTGGTGACCAATATTGATTTGTATTCAGTTGATACTGGTTGTTCTTCTTCATAAAATAATTCTTCATATAATTTTTCTCCTGGTCTCAGGCCAGTAAAAGCAATTTTAATATCTTTACCTACTTTTAATCCAGATAAGGTAATCATTTGTTCGGCTAAATCTTTAATTAAAACCGACTTACCCATATCTAGAACATAGATGTGACTATGTTCATTCTGATCTTTATTAGCAAGTTTTGCTGCTTGTAATACTAATTGTACGGCCTCACGTAACGTCATGAAATATCGCTCAACCTTAGGATCAGTTACTGTTATTGGTCCTCCAGTTTTTATTTGTTGTTCAAATAATGGAATCACTGAGCCAGAGGAGCCAAGAACATTACCAAATCTAACCGCAATAAAACTACTTTTCTTTTTACTATGTTTCTGACCAAGTCCTTGTATGTATTTTTCAGCAATGCGTTTGGTTGCCCCCATCACATTGGTCGGATTTACCGCCTTGTCAGTTGAAATTAATACCATTAACTCACATTTTTGTTTAAGTACAAGACGTGCAATATTCATCGTGCCATAAATATTTGTTGATATTCCTTCGCTAATATTACTTTCTACTAAAGGTACATGCTTTAACGCTGCGGCATGAAATAAAATTTGCGGATGTTCTTTGCAGAAGATACTTTCTAATTGCTTCTTATGTCTTATGTCTGCTATATAAGAACTAAATTTAAGCATAGGATAATGTGCTTCTAGTTCATTAATGATTTGATACAAATTAAATTCCGAGTTATCTAAAATAATCAGTTTTTTAGGGGAAAAATTTGCAACTTGCTTGACTAACTCGCCGCCAATAGTGCCACCAGCACCAGTAACCATAACTATTTTATCTCGTATAAAAGAACGAGTTTTATCTTTAGCCCAAAAACTCTGCTCTCTCGCCAATAAATCTTCAATAATAATTGGTTGAGATTGTGTAGTATGATCAAGTTTATACTGTAACTCAGTAATTCTTGGTAAACGGGCAAGTTTAATCCCATAATTATCAGAAATTTTTAGTAAATTCTTAAAATTCTCACCGTTATCATGTTGCTCTGTAACTATCAACCTTTTTGGCAACAAGTTATTTTTTTTTAATTTTTGATAGATCTGATCAAATTGGTCAAGAGATCCGTAAACTTCAACATTATAAATCTTACTACCAATTTTAGTTTTGTTGTTATCAATGATACCAATTGGCATATATTGGCTATTGCTGGCAAAAAACATTTCCCGCAAAAATAATTCTATTCGATTGTCCAGACCAATAATTAACACTGGAATTTTCTGTTCAGTATCTTTATTAAAGTTGCCTAGTTTCATCATTCGGTAAATTACTCTAGTGCTACTAAGTGCTAGTGGCATTAAAATGCAATTGACAATAATCACTGAGCGCGGAATACCAGTAAGTCTATTTATTACGAACATTGCTAACGCATAAACCATGGTTATAGTTAAGCAAGTTTGAATAATATAAAGATAATCACGTTCCGTAGAATATCGCCAACTACGCTGATATAATTTTAGATGACGCAGTACTAAGGCTGATATTATAAAAAAAACTGAACTATATTCCAAATATACACTAGTAAAATTTCGCCAATGAAACTCATCTAGTAGTCTAATACCTAGTGCTAAACTAAAGCTAAAATTTACTACTAAAAGATCATGTAAAAAAATTATGCGTGAACGATTTAAAAACACTAAAGTAGCACCTGAATTAAGATATTATTAGATTATATATACCATAGATTTATTTATGCCTCAAGAGACTAAAAATCTAGTTCTTTTGATTTAACAGTTAGGCATTTCTGAATAGGAGTAGTCTCAATATCACATCAAATATAATGGTTAGCATTACTATCAGTAAAGGAGGCTAGTAAAACACTGATGAAACATTGATTGGCAAACAGTAATATAAATTATATTACGTACAACTATTGCTGTGTTCGATAGGTGATGGTTTTTAGTTAATCGCTCAAGAACTTTAATTATTGCAAAACATCAATTAACTCTGACTATCTTCTTATCAAGTGATAATGAAGTACAGTAGAGCTGTTCCATGGTTCAAGTTAGGTGTTAATGACATACGATTTTGACAATAATGGGCTTGGAGGGAGAGCCATAAAGTCACTACAGAAATTGAATTAGATACAGTTCTAAAAACATCTATGTGACGCCAATGATTCGTCCCAGTCATCCCTCACAGCAACTAGCGTGCTCCGCACCAGCCACCTCTAACTGACAGTAATCCTTGTAATGTTGACTAGAAGTACATATTTCCTTAGATTCTGCCCATTTAAGATTAAGATGAACATGCTGTAGTAGATCTGGATGATGACCTGTAAGACTAATAGCTACAACTGGTGC
>CAMDPW010000045.1 GCA_945905715.1 Rickettsia typhi | reverse complement strand
AATACAACGCTCCCACCCCAGTCATACCAAAATATCTACCCATTTCTGAACTCTTGAAATTAGGATTGAATTTTATATACGCTTTTATCTCTGCTAAACTTACGCTAGGGCGTTTGCCTAGTCTTGCTTTTGGAACGCAACTACCTTCTACTGACTGTAGATGGATTCAAATCAAATATCTCGGATGCTGACTTCTGACTTTTTCCTGATTCTAGATATTTTACTATTTTTTTTCTTAAATCTATACTGTAAGGACTCGTACTCATTTTTCCTTTTAATCTAACACATAATATATGCTAATTCAACTTATTTTACTATAGTTTGTTTGTACTGCCTAAGAGTATGTTGGTGGTGTATGACTCAATAGGTCGAGTAGCCCAAGTGCAAGCAATTTATTTTACGGAACTTAGATTTTCTAAAATTACTCCAAATATTCACATAGTGGCCCCCTCAACTCACCTAGGTTAACACTGGTCCTAGTTCCCTAATAAATCTTCATGGTTAAATAAGGATTTGACAACAGAATCTATATGTACTTTTAGAGGAGGATAAGCAATATGATTATAAGATATTACGTCAACTTTGACAGGAAGACTTGAGTCCGTAAATAATGTTGCTATCCTATCAGCTGTTTTTTCACTTAAATTGCCATATATTACCATATCAATATCAGAATTTGAACGATACTTGCCTATCGCACGCGAACCAAACAGACCAACTGATTCAATATTTTCTGCAAATGGCAACAAAACTCCTTTGATTATGTTTAGCTGCTCATCGCTCAAACCGTTATTGTTCACTTGCCACTCTTTCTATTTTTAGCTGATATAATTTCATATACATGCTCTCCAATATACCCAAATAATGTTTGTCTATATCTGATATAATTTGCTCAAAAACTTTAATATTATATGTATGTGACATTTTATTTCTACTATCAAGGGCTTGCATCCAGATTTCACCATTTTCAATAATTTTTGCAGCAAAAGCCGCTTTAATAACAGAAGTTGGTGTAACTGTTTCAACAATTATTCCTGTACTCTCAAGATAGTCTTTAAGAACTTTCCAAGCCAGCTCCCAGGTATATTCAAAACGCTGGATTATTCCTTCTTTTTCCAATTGACTTATCTCGTGCTGCCTCATGATCTCTATAGCTTCGTGCAAAAGGTTAAAAGCACGTTTATAATTATCAAAACGATATTCCCAACGTGGCGTTTCTTTATTGTTTTCGCTCATATACTAAACTCTATTTTTACAAGTTATTTTTTGATCTCTTCATCCATTTTGATTAATTTTGGTTCTTTGATATTTTTTAAATGATTCATCTTGTTTAGTGGTAATTAGTTTCATCCGACCACTCTTGATTAATTATAATTTGCTTGAGCATGAGTAATATTATTAGACTGCTGAATATCGGCAAAAAGCCGAATATTTGCTGATAAAGCATCAATTGAAGCATTAATATTGTTTGGCTCAAGCTTACCGAATAAATTTGCAATTAACATTGCGAGCGCATGAGTTACGGTTACGTCATTACGTAAGATATATGGTAGTACTGTAAGATGGGTAGCCAGATCATAATTGATCTTGTTGGTAAGAAAAATAATTGCTGATGACAGATCAGTTGGGGCAATACCAGAGGAAGATTGGTTGAGAGATGGATCGTTATACTGTAGTTTCTCTATGATCTCTAAGCCTTGAGAGCCATTTTGTGTGGCGCTATTCACGCTATCCAGAAACTTATTACCTAAGCCAGTTTCTAGAGTCTCAAGTTTGGTGCGTAATTGGAGGATAAGACCAGTGGTAAAGCCCATCATTAAGGCCATTGTCTCTACTGGGTTGGCTGGATTACACTTGCTTTCGATGAGCCGGTGGAGATCTTGTAGGGTACTAGCCATGAGCTGTGATACTGACGTTATTAATTGTAAGTTTGGTGCAATTGTCATATGGTTACCTACTTAATTTAGTATAACTTAGGGGTTACTTGCTATTGTTGATCATTTGTTGGTAATATTCTTAGATCAACCTAATATTAGTTACTTCTTTTTTTCCTCTCTTTTCGATAACATCGTATTCTATTCTTTGATTTGGAGTAATAATATTAATGCCAGCAACCTTCATTGTCCTAATGTGAATAAAAATATCAACCTTGTCATGATCTGCGGTAATAAAACCATAGCCTTTTTGCTTATTAAAATATCTTACAGTGCCCAAATATCTTGATTTTAACTGTTGCTGCCTAGTAAATAATAATTTTAATAGTTTCTTAGTTTTAGTAAACATTAGTAACGACGCTTGCTTAATTGTTGTAACCAGCGCATAAATACATTAATCAGATCGGTATAAAGTAATAAGGCACCGTAGATAGCTAGCTTATTGGCTAAGTTTTCATTGCCACTTGCTTGATCATAGATGTTTCTTATTCTTTGGGTATCGTAGGCAGTAAGTATGGTAAAGACAATGACAGCAATAGCTGACATCATAAATTGTAGCTTTGAGCTTGGCAAGAATAGACCGACTAAACCGGCAATGATCAGTCCAATGACGCCCATGAGTAAGAAAGAACTAATCTTGCCTAGATCCCTCTCGGTCTGATAACCATACATACTCATTACCGCAAATGTTGCAGCAATAGTAAGGCAAGCTCTAATCATGTTATGCTCAGTATAAATTAGGAAAATGCTAGCAAGCGCTAAGCCAATGAGGATCGCAAAAATGATCAAGGCAGTATGTGCTGCCAGTAGTGACATTTTGGTAATTGTGCCACTAATAGATAGTACTATGGTAATTGGTGCTAGGACTAATATCCATTGCAGTGGTGAGTGAAGGATGAAATTGATAAATGTCGCAGAAGAGGTAACTACTGCTGCGGTTACTGCCGTAATGATTAGAGCTAACGCCATATACTGGTAAACAGAGAGTATATATTCTCTAATCCCGTACTCAGCTTGTTGTTGATGTTCCTGCTGGCGTTCATCAGCGGATTGTCTAGTGCCAGCAAAGGTTTTGTTATGGTCAAATTTCATCTTCAATTATCATTTAGTGGTTAAGTTACACGCTATTTATTAGGTTAGCTCTTTGCTTAACTTGTTCTTGGTGATTAACTTTAATATTTTTTATCGTGGTGGTCTAGAGATATTTTTTACCAAATTTCTTTTCATACATGTTGTGAATAAAGATCGTAAGTCGCACTCGCCACTTTGTCTGCTGGTCATGATTAAGACCAGTGAATTTTGTGGGGTCTAAACCAAGTCTTTTAGCCATATTGATTGTCTCTAGGGAAAACCTACACCTCTTTTGGGCAATAAGCCAACTTTGTTTATAGTGTTTGATGTTCATGTTATGGGCGTATATTGATGAATTAATAAATTAATAATCTTATTTGATGTTGTTGATTGCGATCGACACTTGCTAGGAGCATGCTCTAAGTATCCTCTTGCCTTGCGTCTTTTCTTGACGGCTAGTACCACTTCACTCACTTGCGCTGCTGAGTCACAGATAGTGATTTTGTGACCTGATTTTTTACTGTTAATCCCACCCCATGCTTTAATAACACTGATTCCTCCGAAAAGATTTGGTTGGAGATGAAGATGGTAGTATTTTGTGGTTTTGTACCAGTGATAATAATTTGTGATATTTTTTGGCATTGTCATAAGTTTTGTCATAAGTTTGACGCAAGTCTAGTTTTTTATTTTATAAATTAATTTATTTGTCGCACCTGTGGACAGGCAGATATTTTTCTCAACTAAGTCCTGTATTTCACGCTGCAATGTTCTACGAGATACTTTGGGACACAAAATCTGGTAATCTCCGATAGAAAGAAAACCGTTTGATAGCACATGATTAACAGCTAATTGGGTGAAACTACAAAACGGGGTTAAAAATTGAGTAGGGTTAATTTTTAGTTAATTTTATTACATTTTCATAGTCTTTTTTCTAGCCGATCTATGACGTTCACGTAGCTCTATATCTATATATTTATCTGTAATGGCACTTGAGCTATGACCGGCATCATCACGCACATGTTCTCTTGGTCTAATTTTCACGTCATCTGAAATACCGGTATGTCTTAGCCAATGGACTGTTGCGTCAATTAAAGATTTAGCTTCTTCAGTGAAGCCATCTATTTCTAACTGAGTCATGGCCTGATCAAAACAGTGTTGTACAATCCTTCTAATGTTTGACGTACAAGTAACAGGGCCTTTTCCCTTGGTTTTTGGTATCAAAGGACTGATGTCTGCAGATGATGGTAAGGAGGAGGTTTTTAAATGTTCGCGCCACCGCTTTAATGCTCCTAACATTTCATCACTAA
Organism: Rickettsia typhi; assembly: GCA_945905715.1. GTDB lineage: Bacteria > Pseudomonadota > Alphaproteobacteria > Rickettsiales > JABSSG01 > JAGVLN01. The sequence continues at coordinate 4,687 of CAMDPW010000045.1, read as the reverse complement.
CTGCAATTTGTCTTTGTTTATTTCCTTTACCAACAGTTGTAAACCACCAATTATTATCACTATCGCGAGCAAAATCATTCATCTTTGGCGTCCATCTCTTGCTAGCAGCTAATTCCGAGATTCTTAAATACATAGAATATAATGCTGATACAATGAATAATGTGCGCTCATAATCAGTTTTTTGCTCAGCCAATTTCTTTGCTGTTGCAAGTACATACTGCCATTGTAACTCAGATAAGCGTCTAATTTGTGGTTTGTTTTGTAGTTTTCTAATGAATTTACTTTTTTGCCTTATCATCCTGATGGGATTCACTAAGACATATTCTTCTTGTAATAGATAGTCATAAAAACTGCCAATAATGGCAAATAATTGCCTTAAAGCGTTTTGGGTAAATTCAAAATTCTTTAAGTTTGCTTTTTCTCCCTGGCGGTTTTGTGCTTTACTTACTGTTACCATAAATGGCCTCCACTGTGGATTAGCTATGCGCACAGATCCTTGAGTAATAAATCGTGGATGTTTCTCCGTGTTTATCCATGTTTTTGGAGGTTTTCGACAGAATTCTACATAATCTTCTATATCATTACGTTTGAGGTCTTTTAATGATTTTTTAGCAACTAAAGAACTCCATTGTAATAATCGCTCTAATTCTCTTCTATAACTGTTAAACGTACCAATGCTGCCTTTATATGATTTTAGAAACATTTGTGCTTGTTTTATATCTGCAATATTATAATCAGCTGTAAGATGTGCAAAGTTACTTTGAGTATCAAGATATTCAAGTGAATCAAATATAGATAAAATATGTTGTTTCTTGGTCATTTTCTTCCTAAATATTATCTTCCTGATAATAAGTTTTATCAGGTTCTTGTAAATATAATTTATTTGTTTATAGTTTTTCCAATCTTAACATTTTAATTTGCAGTTATATAAATGACAATATTATCTGTCCTTTCATCTTATGAACAAAAACAATTTGATTCACCTCCAGATTTTAATACTCAGCAACGTCGCATCTCTTTTGTAAATGATAACTCTGAGATTATTTCTGGCTTACGTAAATCAACTCACAAAATTGGTTTTATATTACAACTTGGCTATTTTCGAGCTAATGGTAAATTTTTTGCCCCTAATAAATTTAGAGTAAAAGATATAGAATATGTTACAAAATTGCTCAATCTCAAATCAGGTGCAATTAATTTTGATACATATCACACAAGAATTCTGCATGAACATCGAATAAAAATACTTACATTACTTGAATGGAAAACCTTTGATCAAGCAACAGAAAAATTTCTAACAAAGCATATAACAAGATATGTAGAAAAACAATTATTACCTAAAGAAATGTTCATGTTATCCATAGACTTTTTTTGGCAAAATAAAATAGAGTTGCCATCTTATACTAAATTATCTCTTAGCATTACCAACGCTTACAATCAATATGAAACAATTTTACTTAACAAAATTTCTTCCTTATTAGATGTAGAACAAGAAAAATCATTACTTGCATTAATTAGGTCTGAGTTTGAGCAAAAACCTCAAATGTTTAAACCTAGAATTACCTCACTTAAAAAGATCAATCAATCTCTGCAGCCAAGTGATATACAAGATAATATTGAGGCTTTTAATGTAATTCAAGATTATTTCAATAAATTTAAGTATACTATTGATCGACTTGACTTAAGTGATCAAGCAACTGAATATTTTGCTACCTGGGTACATAAAGCGACAACCTCACAGTTAAATAGTTTTGCGAATAAAAACAAATCATATCTTTATTTGCTAGCTTACATTAAGCATCAATATTACCTCAGACAAGATACACTAATAGACATCTTTCTAAAATCAGTCAAAACTGTTCATAATGCAGCGAACGCACAGATAGAGAAAAATGATAAAAAAAGCAAATCTACTCGTAATAAATCTATCATTACTTTATCAAAATCTCATAAAAGCTCAAGATTACTTATTGACTCTATTACCAAAATTATTAAATCTACTAGCTTATCTAAGGCTGATAAAGCAGATGAGGTAGAAAAGTTAATCAATGACTATAATTGCTCTCATAATCGACAAGAGATACAACAATTAATCAATATTGAAGATATTTTCCAAGAAATAGATATAAAGCATGATTATTTTGATGTGCTTGAGTCATTGTCAATGAAACTACAGCATCGAGTGTCTCAGATTGTAAAGTTAATAGATTTTCATGAGCACACATCCGATAAAAACATTACGCTAGCAATCAATTATTTTAAAAACAAGACAGATAATCTGGAATCTTCTAATTTGCCTAGTAATTTTCTTACACAGAATGAGCAAGCAGTATTATACAAAGGATTCAGTTATTTATTAAGGTATGACACCCCTTCTATACCATTAAAATCAAGAGAGATAGGTTTGCAATTAACTGAAGAGAATTTAGTTTATCAGGTTGGTGACAAAGTACCGATTACCATTGAAAAAACATCCATATCACACGCCTTATATAATAAAATTATACAGTCCTTACGGAATTTTTCAACAAGACTTACACTTAACTTTCAAGAAAAAGATGAAATATTTACATTAATGTTGACCAATAGTCTTGCCGTTAAAAAAGACAAATTACGTATTCCTCTTTATAAAATACTGCTTTTTATGTATATGGAAGAATCCATTAAAGCTGGTAAACTTAATCTAAAATACTCGTATCGCTACAGATCTATCCAAGAATATTTAATTAGTAAAGAATCTTGGCTAGCAGAAAAAGAAGATTTACTAAAAAGCGCCAATCTTAGTAAGTTTGCCAATTACTCTGAAGTGTCAGAAGTCTTAAAACAAACTCTAGATGCAAAATACCATCAAGTAAATCAGAGTTTTCTTGCCAACAAAAACGAACATTTAACTATTGAAAATAATAAAATTAAGATCAAAACCCCTAAAATAGACAGCAATGAATCAAAGTATGTTTCTTCATTACTTATTAAGACTGGCTACATTCCCATTCTTCAGGTTTTAACTGATGTAAATCAAATTGTTAATTTTACCGATGATTTCAAATATTTTAGCGTAAAATATAAAAAAATGAATCCAGATCACCAGAGTATATTTGCAGGTACTATTGGTGTCGGCTGTAATATAGGGATTAATCGTATCGCTAATAGTTCGATTGGCATTACAGAAGATAAACTATCTAACATAGTAAATTGGTGCTTTACTTTAAAAAATATCAGCAATGCTAATAATAAGATACTCGCTATACTTAATAAATTAGCTTTAGCTGATAGCTTTAAAGCAAATCAATCGAAATCACATACTAGCAGCGATGGCAAAAAAAGTCACCGTCTCAGTAGATTCCCTAAACTCTAACTATTCTTTTAAATATTTTGGCAGGTCTAAAGGTGTCACAATGTATACATTTATTGATGAAAGACATTTACTATTTTATTCAACAGTGATCAGCTCTTCTGAGCGAGAGGCTGGATACGTTATTGACGGATTAATGTCAAATGACGTCATTAAAAGCGATATTCACTCTACAGACACTCATGGATTTACTGAAATAATTTTTGCTATAGCTCATTTTCTTGGTATCACTTTTGCCCCTAGAATTAAGAAGATAGGCAAACAAAAGCTTTATTCAATGAAGGCTATTCGCAAAACATATGAAAAACAGTTCTATAAAATACTGCCCAGTAGAGAGGTTAACCAAAAACAAATATCTAATGAATGGGATAATGTGCTTAGATTTATGGCAACTATCAAACTAAAATATACATCTGCTTCTATGCTATTAAAGCGTCTAAGTTCATATGCTTTAGACAATCCACTTTACAAAGGCTTAAAGGAGTTTGGACGGATTATTAAATCCATCTTTATATTGACCTATTTTGATGATGTAGAATTAAGACAGAAAATAGAAAAACAATTGAATAAGATTGAATCTTCTAATAAATTTGGTAAAGCTGTGTTTTTTGCTAACAACCAAGAATTTAAGCATGGCACTAAAGAAGAGCAAGAAATTGCAACAAGCTGTATGACATTAATCCAAAACGCAATTGTCTTATGGAACTACCTATATTTATCAACATTATTATCTTACAACAAAAATCTTAAAGAAAGAAAACAGATGGTAGAGTCAATAAAACGTGGTTCAATTGTAAGTTGGCAGCATGTTAATTTTCATGGGGAGTATGATTTTACCAAAGTGTCTTCTAGTAACATTTTATTTGATATGGAAACAATACTATCATTACAACTAAACTAGCTAACAGCAATTCCCAGTAAAAATTAGCGTGAGAATATATTCTGGGAATTACTGAACTAACTCAGATTAGTAAAAAATATTTACAATGTTATACAGCAGGATCTTTTATCTTAACAAGCCATTAATGTAGTTGCTTGTGAACAAATAAAAGTATCAAGGAAATGATTCCATATCTAGGCATATCTGTCAATAGGTCTTTATTTACTGCTGATATGATATAATAAAATTAACTAAAAATTAACCCTACTCAATTTTTAACCACGTATTTGTAGTTTCACCCAATTCTGACCAGAAAAAATTGCACGAACAGGAAAATTTGCTCAAGCCCTTGTAAACATTAAGACAAGAAGGAATGAAATAATAAAACAAACAGGTAATTTGTGTGGCTATAAGCCAAGCCTATCAAACTCTGGAGACCAACTTGGCGCTTTTCG
>CAMDPW010000044.1 GCA_945905715.1 Rickettsia typhi | reverse complement strand
ACAGCTATTATAGCTTCATTTTGTTGTCTTGCCGAATCTCTGGAATGCATTTTATTTCCTATAATTCTTTTATATCTTTGTATGGTAAGCTCAACATAGTTTTGTAGACCATATTTTCTTATTTTGCACCGGACCTCCCTTGCCATGTTTTTCAATGAATCTTGCGTCAAGTTCTTCTTGCATTTACCTTATGTTTTTCTTGATGTCATTCGTCTTTCCAGTATTGTTTCAGTCCACTTGAATTAATGGTTATTATCTTGTCTTCTGTATCATTTTTGACTTTTTAAGATCATGGGTGTTTTGAGATCAAGTGTCCTATACCTTCGAGATAAAGTACTATAATCTGGACAGCTTGTAGGTAAGTCCCCTGATAGCTTAAATAATGCATTGATCATGGCCTTCAAGCTGTCGTAAAAGTTGCTTAAAACATAGTTTGAGCTCATACGCCAACCTTATAGCCTTGTCCGTGTATTCCCTTGAATTGCCAGTGCCCATCATTAACTCTATTTTCTTCATACCAAATATCTTTATATCATCTGATATCCAAATTTCTAGACTCCCTCTTTGCTTTAAAGCTTTATTATATTGTGACCAATTAGTAACTTTGTATTTCTAAGAAGTTTTTGTAATATTTGCTTTTGCTGCCATACGATCACCTTTGTTACTTTTGAAACAAAAATATTATTCCTCGCTTAATTTGAAAATAAAAAATCTAAATTAAGGAGTTGTGCAGCAACGCCTTAAAAAACTAATAAGTATATTTTTGTTTTTCGGGGTGTCCCGCAATAAATAATAATTTATTGCTTGCTTTGTATGAAAAAAGTTACTATTTGTTTATTTATTTTAATTTAATAAAATATTGTTTATCTATTTTAAAGAGGTCGTCAGTCAGTATGAGTATAAATCTATACAATATATTCCCTGTCAATAAAAACGAGTACAAACTTTTCTTTTCAATGTCACTAAATTTGATTCTTACATTATATGTTTATAGCATTCTAAGAAACGCAAAAGACGTATTAGTGATATCATATGTTGGTGCTGAATCAATTTGTGCTTTTAAATTATGGGCGGTGTTGCCCGCGGCGTTGTTAATTATGGTGATATACACTAAGCTTGCTGATTATTTTAATAGATTACAATTATACTACGCCTTAATAATATTTTTTACAGGCTTCTTTATTGTTTTTATGCTTTTTTTATACCCAAATATTGAGAACATCCAACCTAATATGACAGCGTTCAAAGAAAGCTATCCATTTTTTAAGTATATGTTAATGATTATAGAAAACTGGGCTTTCGCTTTGTTTTATATAATGTCAGAATTATGGGGAAGTGTCATGCTCTCATTAATGTTCTGGCAATTAGCAAACGAGATCGTATCAATTGAGCAGGCAAAAAGATTTTATCCATTTTTTGGATTCTTTGGACAAATTGGTCTAATAGCTGCTGGTGCAGTTATGTGGCTATTTACTACAATGAATCTTGGATGGGCTTTAGTCATCAATAATATTGTGATCACCGTATCCATTGCTGCTTTAATGATGATTATAAATTTATGGTTTATTAGTCATAAAACATCTTCGAAACAGACCATTAACGCTACTGGTATCAAAAAGAACAAGTATAAACCTGGATTGATTGAAAGCTTTAAACATATTTTATCTTCAAAATATATTGGATTGATAGCTTCTTTAATTATTTGCTATGGAATAACTATTAATCTTGTTGAGGGTGTATGGAAAAAGAAATTAGGCGTCTATTTCCATAATTCCCAAGACCTCGGTAGCTTTATGGGACAAGTGCAAATTTATACAGGCTTTACAACAATAATAGTCATGTTTGTTGGTTCTTATATTTTAAGAAAATTTAGTTGGAAATTTGCCGCGTTAGTTACTCCTATAATAATTTTTATTACTGGAGTATTATTTTTTCTTTTTGTGATTTTTGAGACGTATTTTGAACACCACTTTGGATTGATAACTGTATCTTTTGCATTGCTTGCAGTACTATTTGGCGCCTTTCAGAATATTTTTTCTAAAGCAACAAAATATTCATTATTTGATGCAACAAAGGAAATATCATATATACCACTTGATGAAGAACTCAAAAGTAAAGGTAAGGCAGCAGCTGATGTGATTGGTGGTAGGCTTGGTAAATCTGGTGGGGCAATTATTCAGTGGAGTCTCTTATCTTTAATGCCAGGAGCAACTTTAATTTCACTTGCGCCAGAATTATTAATAATTTTCTTGTTGGCCGTGCTTTGGTGGATTCTGTCAGCTCGGAATTTATCAATTGAGTTTGAGAAAAAACGTAGGGCAATTACGAAGTAGCGCTATACTTCCAATTCCAACTCAATCATTACAAACAAAACGCTGCAAATATTCTAAACAGCTGAGAGAGCATCTCAGGCAAACTGACTGATTAAGACGGAAATAAGACTACAAGAAATATGAGTTAGATTTATAAAATATTTTGTACAATAATTTATACACTATATGGCAAACTTAAAAAACTTAAAGTTACGTATTAGAAGTATACAATCTACCCAAAAAATTACTAAAGCTATGAAAACTGTTTCTGCTTCTAAATTAAAAAAAGCCAGAAAAGCTGTTGAAACTAACAGGCCGTATTTTAAAAAAATTAATGAAATTACTAAAATTATAGCTAGACATAGTTACGATGCTCGCTACGTTCCTTTATTTTACGGGTATAAAGATATCAAAAATGTTGTATTTGTTGTGATAACATCAGACCGTGGTTTGTGTGGAGCATTAAATAGCTCTGTAGTAAGAATAATGAAACAGAAGCTTGCTGAGTCAAAGGCTCAAGATTATACAGTAACAATATTATGTATTGGTAAAAAAGGCTATGAACAGTTGAAAACATTGCATGGTATAAAAATTAGGTTGATTGATGATTTTGTGCATAACAAGCCAATAGCAGTTGAGTCACTTCAAATATTAGCTCGAAATTTAATAACTGATTACATGAGCGGCATTCTTGATGTTTGTTATGTTTTTTTTAATAAATTCATATCATCACTTTCTTATAATTCTACTTTCAGACAGGTTATCCCACTTTTTACTAAACAAGAAGTCTTAACAAGCAATGTCAATAATCATTTTATGTGTGAGCCCAAAGCAGAAGAAATAGTGGATAATTTAGTTGAGCGCAATTTAACATTACATCTAATTTCAATGATATTAGAAAATGTTGCAAGCGAACATGGAGCTAGAATGAGCGCAATGGACAATGCTTCATGCAATGCTTATGAACTGATTAAAGACTTAAGTCTAATATATAATAAAACAAGACAAACGGCTATTACTACAGAGTTAATGGATATAAAAAATGCTTTGTAGATTTACTACGCCATTGAATAAAAAAAATGTGAAGACAGGTAAAGAACTAATGAGAAGCATAGTTACATTTTTGATAGTAATAATGAGTACTACATACTCTTTTGCCGTAGATACGAAAGAACTGAATTCATCATTTACTTTTAAGCCTAAAGGTACGCTAAGATTAGATTATCTTGGAATGACAAATAATCGCCTAAATGTTGGAGATAGGTTTTATTTTAGAGATGTACTAATTGGAGGAAAAGGTCAAATATTGCATGATTTCGATTATCGTTTTGATATAAATGTAATGAGTGATGTATATAATAGAATTCAACAAGCATATGTTGAATACAAGAAATATGATCCAGTTTCGATCAAAGTTGGTCGCATATTTCATGCATTTTTTTTGGATTATGATAGGTCGTTTAATGAGTGGCCAGCGATAGGGGCATTAGTTATTCAAGTAAAAGATGGGGTACAAATTAAAACTCATGGTGGCAATTGGAGCATGACTGGTAGCTACGGTATGAGTGAAACTGTTCATAATAATAAAAATGCAGATAGAAGAAACTCTCTTTATGCTCAAGCTACTTATTCACCATACTATAATGAAAAAAAACAAGAATATCTTCACCTAGGGTTCGCCAATTCTTATATTATGCCTAAAGAATCCTTGAAGTATAAAATCAAGCCAGAAGCAAACGCGGACATTAGTTTGCTAAATACTGGCACGATTAACCTTGTTAATAACGCTTTTACTACAAGTGTTGCTGCAGCATATAATAACAAAGCATTTTCAACTCAAGTCGAGTATTTGGGATATCATATGGATAGAGCGATGGCGCAACCAAATTTATTTTTTCACGGTGGATATGTACAAGTTGGATATTTTTTAACTGGCGAATCTAAGACTTATAGTCCTAACAAGGGCAAAATCGAACCAATCACTCCTCTAGATCCTGTATTCACTTTTAGAAATCATAAAAAAGTTGGTATTGGAGCTTGGGAAATTGCAGTAAAATATTCCGTTGTAAATTTAAACAGCAAGACTAAATTTGGTAAATTACTAACATATGGCGTAGGTTTAAATTGGTATCTAAACGATAATATTAAGCTATCAAACGACTTTTTAATCTCTAGAACAGATCGATTTGCTGCTGTACCGAATTCAATATCTAAAATTGTTTTGGCAAGATTACAAATAGAGTTCTAATGTTTTTATATGTAATCGCTTATAGACGAATTATTTGTCGTAGATGTTGGCGTAAGTGGTTGGAGATCGTAGCTTGAGCTTTGCTTGTCTTTGTCGTTTAGTTGATGAGCAAGCTTCTTTTTTAAGCATTTAGCAAATATAAGTCCAGATGCTCTTTCAATATTTTTTTATTATAAGGCTTCAGTATTATCGACGCTCCAAGTTTGCGACCTAATCTCATGTCATCCTCATTTCTAATGCCAGTTTGTAGTATGACTGTAATTTCTTTCCACACAACATTCGCTCTAATCTCACGCAATACGTCTAATCCATACATATCTGGCATCATTAAGTCTAAAAGGATCACATCAAACTTACCTTTGTGTAAAGATAGTATTTTCAGGGTTTCCTTCCCAGAGTCGGCAGTTACCACGTCATAACCTAAACTTTGCATTAAAAGTTTGCCAATCTTTAAGGTTAAGACTTCATCATCCACAAACAGAGCTTTACTCATCGTGCTTCTTAGGTATTACGACAAAAAAAGTAGCGCCATGAAAACTATTATTTACGGCCCATATCTTACCGTAGTGCAGTTCTACAATTTTTTTACATATAGCCAAACCAAGACCAGCGCCGCCAGCCTTAGTTTTGGTCGTTGAACTTTGCTCAAAAGGATTAAAAATCACTTCCAGTTCATTTGGAGGAATGCCGACACCATGATCAGAAACTGCTAGCTTAATACTATCTTGATCATAATTACTTAAAGACACTTCAATCTTCTTATCTTTGCTGTATTTGACAGCATTTTGTATCAAATTTCTTAAAATCTGCGCAACTTTTGCTGAATCGCAATGTATAAATTGATGAAATGTTCTAGTAATCCTTAACGAGATGCGCTCATTCTGAAATTCTTGTAATAAGTCATTCACAATTTTTGTAATATCATGTTTTTTAATGTTTAGAACTAGATCATCATTTGTAAACTTAGAAAGATGAAATAAGTCAGAGCATAAACTCTGTAGTCTGTAGCTAGATGCTTTAAGATCTTGTAGTAAATCTTTTGTTTCCTGATCCACAGTTGCATATATTTGTTCATGAAGGATCTCAGCTATATTGGTAATGTTATGAATTGGAGTTTTTATTTCATGACTCACATTGTCAAGAAATTCTCTTTTTATTTCCAGGGCATTTTGCAGTTCTTGCGTTCGGTCGCGAACTTCACTTTCTATGATGCTGTATAACTGCTTCTGTACATATAATCTATTATGAATAATAAGAATTATAATTAACCCCAGCAAAGCACAAGAATATACTGCAAAATAAGTATCAAATTTTGTATACGGAGGCAAAGGATATGGTGGAAAGTACGCGTTTAAAATGGTACCAAAAATAATACCAAAAATAATACCAGGGATTAACGTGAAAAAAAACACCGACCTTGATGTCATTAAAGAAAGTAGTATAGTAGCCAAGCCCATATTTACTATCCATGACCAGTAATAAAGACTTCTAACGCAAGTGTATGTAGCAATAAATGGTAGACAAAAAAATAGGATAAAGCACCAGAAATACTGTAATATATTACCACTATTCTGTGGTAACCATAAATCTGAAAGCAAAAATATTACACATAAAGTAGCAGCAATAGCATTTAAATAAAACACTGAATCCTGCACTATCTTGCCTGCTAGTGGGTTAAAAAAGATAGAAACAAAAAAACCGAATATTATGAGAATAGAAAATTTATATGCCACTGAGACTTTCACAGTATCACTTTTTACAAGCGTCATAAAAGATCTGTATTTCTCTGTTACACTATAACATAATTTTTCTAGTGACTCCATGTATACTGCTTTCTTACTTAAAAAATTTTAGTACAAGCAGTGTAATGATTGACACCACTACACCAATAGCAAAGCTTCTAGTATCGAAAACTCCAGTTATGGATCTCGTTATTATTTCTGCTGTTAACACCGTAATCGGCACAACTGGAAACAATTTTTTATTGATTCTTAAGCCAATCAAAGCCATAATAAACGGCACTATTATCAGTGGATCCCAAAAATTGGTTACTGACCATATCAGATCCAAAAGATCTTCTTTGACGAAAACCATACTGATAGCTAAAATAGAGATCATTACACATGAAATACGAGCAATCATAAGTTGCTGTCTGTCATCAAGTCCTGGCCAAAGCTGCTTACAAACATCACGTGCTACTAATGTTCCAGTAGTATTTAAAAATGCATCTTGGGTTGACATTATTATTGCAAGAATACCAGCAATCATCAAACCAACGACCCCTGTAGGAAGGTAATATTTAACGAAATGAAATAGCACTGTATCAGCTTGTAGAGTGGTATCATACGTATAAACCATAACTCCTATTAATCCCACAACTATAAATACTGGGTACATCAATACAGCAGTGATGTTAAAAGTACGTCGTAATTGAGTCTGATTTTGAGAAATCAAAGCACGCTGCACAAAAGGTATATCAGCATTTGGCATAATCGCAAACACTGCCATACCTAGGAACATAGCTAAATTAGACGAATCTATTTTTAAATGAGATGAGGGCAAAGCCTCAATAATTTTTTCAAATCCTCCAATATCATGATAACCGATCGCACATGCAACTGGCAGAGCAATAAAAAAGATCAGAAATTGGAAAATATCAGTATAAGCAACAGCTTGCATTCCACCAAATGTAGAACACACCGTAACAATACTCAACACCACAAGCATGCCAATTGGTTTTGGAATCAGGAAGAAATACTCAAGCATACTGCCCACGGCCATAGTTCCTGCAGCAGTAATACCTAACGTAAATATTATAGCACAAATACTGGAAAGCCACCTGCCTGATCGACCGTAGAAATACTCCATAATATCACCAAAAGTAAAAAATTTCTCTTGATGAAAGAAGTGTAAATTCTTAGCTAATAACCTTGCCATAATAAACCACCCCAATGGAATAAGCATCATAGTAACTATAAATACCAAGCCCATAGTATAAGCCTTACCAACACTACCTATAGTTTTGTGGGCGCTGATAGCAGTCGCAAAAGTTGTTACAATTAAAACAGTTGTAGTGAACGGCCTGACACCAAAAGTATAATCCTTTAAAGTCTTGACCCTACCAAATCTAACAAAGCCAATAATAAGACAAATCACAAGATATATAATTACTAACCCGATGTCGAATACATGCATATCTAAGTTCACCCTCTAAATTTTAACTCCTAAAAAATTCGTTATCACTTGTATTGCACATTTTCATGTCATTTTCTATTGTTAGAAAACCGTATTTAAAATAAACCTGACGCTATTTTTATTACCTAACAATGTATTAAAAATAATAGACATCGCTAGATTAGTAATTAACAACATTGCAATTAATTCATGCATTATAGCATTGTTAATGGTCGATTCCTAAACATCAATTTTCTTCACTTTCACTGTCAATAAATACTTCTGCACGAAATCACCTAGATTTCGGTCAATTATAGTATTACGCAGCAACTACACCAGCTGCCATTATCTACAACTGCACCAACAACTGCATGATCATCTATTGCGTGATATCCATCACCAACATTATGTTGTAGCAAATGATGCTGTTCACCTCCAACTGGCATAGTGCCGTAATTAGGCTCTACAGGCAAATGATCTGGCATATGCGCAACACGATTAGCAAGAGATCTCACATCAACAATATCACCTATTGCCCTTGGAATAATAATCGTTGCTTCATTATCTGTATTAATTAATCTTGCACCATCGTTCAACGCTGCAAAAGCAAGCAGCGCATCTGGCGGAGCAGTTCTATCAATTGTTCCAATTGTGTATAAAATATGAGCAACAGTATCTAACGTTAGTTGAGCAGTTTGAGTACGCTCGTCACTACCGTCTAGTTGACGTAAAGTATAGTGACATGCTCTAATAGCATCGTACAAACTAGCATGCATTTCTATTAGCATTTGGTCTCGCATTTGATCTCGCATTTGATCTCTTTGAGAACTTTCAATCGCACTCTCTCGTGTTTGTTCTCTGCTTGTTTTCATGTTATTTGCCTCCTTTTAGGATTATTTATAATAATCAATATTTCAGTAATTAAGTGATCATCTATAGTTGTTTTTCAAGCCTTGGGCTTTAGGAGTATCTTTTATAGAGCTATTTGGCGTAGATACTGGCGTAAGTAGTTGAGTCATAGTTTGAACTTTGCTTGTCTTTGTTATTTGATCGATGTCGAGATTAATCTTTTGCTTTACAAGCCCTTGATTACTTTCTTGTGTGCGTGCTTCACTTTCATGACCTAAAGACCTAGTATTAGCGCCTAACAAATCTGATAATGGTAGTTTTTTTGCTGTATCTTTGTGATACTCTTGCCTAATAATTGGTTGGTCAATACTTTTCCAAATTTCCATACGTTCTATGTGCGCCTTACGCTCTTTGTCGAACTCTAAGTCTAACTCTAAACCACTATACTTTTTGAATGCGTCATGAATTCTTTCATCTTTCTGTTGAATCAACGCATCTAATACTGTAACTTTTTGTAAATGAGTATTTGCATACTGTGTAAATATATCTGCGAGATTATCTTTTTGTTTTAAGAACTCATCAGAATATGATGGCAGTCTAGACTCTTTTTGAGCTAACTCTTCTTGTTTCTTAACTGTAGTTAATACCTCAGAAACAGCATGAAAAACCAAGGTATCAAGCTCTAATTCCCGTGTTTTAGAATAAAGATATTGCTCTGCATAGTCTCCAGCTTCACTTTCAGTCAGCACCTCTCCTCGTCCATGCTTTTCAATCAATTCTCTAGATAATTTTTCTTTTGCTTGAAACTCTTCTGTATCATAGTAATCACCCATCGCTTTTGCTGCAGTGGATAAAGATTTTAGTGCCGCTTCTTCATGGCTAAAATCTTTTTTATCTGCGCTATCAACTAAACTTGATCCTATTACTTCAGCAGATGAAAATGAAGAAGCTTTTTTTGAACCCAGATCCATAATTTCATTAGTCAGGTCTCCTAATAATTCCTTTGGTATCCCAGCTGATTCAGCTGTAAACTCTCCTATTAACCGCGACACCTCACCCACACTCGTAGCTTGTCGTATTGCATCCTTAATTGCTTTTAAGCGTGTAATTTGTTTGCTATACAATTCTTCATTTTGATTTTGCGACACAACTTAACATTCCTTTATTTTTTTCTACATTATATTAGAATAACACGAAATATTTAACAAATGATTAAAAATTACTACATTATATTTTAGGTCTTGATACATTTTTTTTCCTTCAGCTAATTTAGCAGGAGTGATGCGATGTAAAGCCATATGACTAACAATTGTATTCTCACCTTCTATGTTGTCATGTTTCATTGGGATCACCAAATCAAAATATTTGAGATTAATACGAGGATCTTGC
>CAMDPW010000043.1 GCA_945905715.1 Rickettsia typhi | reverse complement strand
CTGTTCCTATGTTTATTATATCCAGCATGATAAAAGTTTATCGGATATTCTAAAAACGAGAAAGTCTGAAAATAATCTTGTAACACAAGACTCAGCATAGCGTTGAGGCTGTTTTCGGAAATTACGAGGGAACTCCAACGGAACACCGCAATAGGCTTTTCTTTACCGCAAATCGCTAATAAAGAAGATCTTACTCGCGAAAAAGAAATCAATTCTATTTGGAAAACATTTAACCAGATCCAACTTCGAGAACATGTTGCAAATGGAGATACGGTAATTGTTGATATTACAGCTGATTGGTGCATGACTTGTAAATATAATAAATTTGTAGTTTTAGATAATCATTTTATGCTCTCTTATTACACTAAGCATAAAATTATAACAATGAGGGCTGACTACACTGCTGCCAATAAAGAAATCAATAATTTCTTGGCTAGATACAATCAAAGAGGAATACCGTTTAATATAATATACAGCAAGAAATACCCTCAAGGCTTGATTTTACCTTCTATTTTAAAAATAAGTGATGTTTTAAGCGCTATTAAGTAGAACAAAAAACTAAATAGAAAAAGAATTGCCACAACCGCATCTACTTGCTGCGTTAGGATTGTTTATTAACAACTCAGAAGAACCGAGGGTTTCAACATAATCTATTACTGCATCTTGCATGAATTGAGCTGATATTGCATCAATCAATACAGTAACCCCTCCCTTTCTTAAAATAATATCATCTAAATTTTCTTCTGTTACAAAGTCATATTTATATTGAAAACCAGAGCATCCCCCACCACTCACTGAAATTCTGAGTTTAGTACCGTTAGTACTAGTCAGTTCTTTAATTTTATCAATAGCATCGCTGCTTAGTGAGATATTATTATTGCCCATTATTGTAATTTGATATATCATTGCTACGTAAATGTCATTATATATACTCGCAAAATTAAAAGCAAGTGATACATCAAAACTTAGCTCTATATGCAGCCAGCCCTGAACGCTCTAAAGGTAGACTTTATCAGGAAGATAGCTCTTTTCGTAACGAATTTCAAAGAGACCTAAGTCGTATTACGCATTCCGCTGCCTTTAGAAGGCTGGAGTATAAAACTCAGGTTTTTGTAAATGATAAAGGTGACCATTACCGCACTAGACTTACTCATTCACTAGAAGTCGCGCAAATCTCAAGAGTGATTGCTTCAGAATTAAGTTTATCAACTGAGCTAGCGGAATGTTTAGGGCTATCTCATGATATAGGTCATCCTCCTTTTGGACATGCGGGAGAAGAAATGCTTAATAAAATGTTACAGGAACATGGAGGATTTGATCATAATGAATATACTATAAAACTACTCACTCAATTAGAAGAAAGATACATTAATTTCAATGGACTCAATTTAACCTGGGAGACTATAGACGGTATAATCAAACATAATGGCCCTTTAATCGGCAATTATTCACATCATAATAAAACTTCAGAGTTCATTATTAAATATGCAAAACAACACGCGCTACCATTAGAAAAATTTCCGTCTCTTGAAGCACAAGTAGCAAGTATAGCTGATGACATAGCGTATAATAGTCACGATCTAGAAGACGGACTGAGAGCTGGATTATTTTCTCTAAATGATCTCTATGATCATAATCTTATTAGCGACATAATAAGTGAGGTGAGGTCTATACAGCAAGAAACAGAAGAACAAAGATTAGTCCACGAAGTGATTCGTAGACTCATTAATCAAATGGTTCTAGATGTTATTATTTGCTCAAAACATAATTTACAACAAATGAATATTACTAACTTAGATGACGTGCATAATGCAAGTAAGAAAGTGATAGACTTCTCTTCAAGTATGCAACACACGATAGACAAATTAAAAAAATATCTTCTTGACCATATGTACAAACATTATTCTGTTAACAGAATGACTTATAAAGCAAAAATAATAATAAAAGACCTTTATCAAATATTTATTAAACACCCAAACTGTCTACCAAAAAAATGGCAAAATAAAATTGCTCGTGATCAATCTAATTTAGCAATTACTATTGGCGATTATATAGCAGGAATGACAGATAGATTTGCTACCAAGGAGCATAAAACATTGTGTAATTTTTAAATAAAAAATTAGTTCTAAATTGTTTATCGCAACGATAAACCAAGAAGTATTAACCTGAACTAGATTAGAATTTGTGCAAAATTTCTGGGTTGATTGGATGGTTATTAAATCTTATCTCGTAGTGTAAGTGATCATTAGTACTATTACCTGTATTACCTTGGACACCTACTCTTTCGCCTACTAGTATAACTCTACCAGCTCTAACGCCAATTTTCTTTAAATGAGCATAGTACGTAGTCACGCCCCTACCATGATCTATTCTAACCAAATTACCGTAACCTCCCATCGCACCAGAGTACGAAACTACTCCACTTGCAGTAGCAAAAACATTGCATGACTTGGTGCCTACTAGATCTATTCCTGAATGCATTCTTTTACTCTTAAAGAAAGATCCTGATCTCATGTGAAATTTATCTGTAACCTTGTATTTGTATACTGGACTATTTAGTGGTATTTTCTCTGTAACTTCATTAATTTTCTGTAAAATCCATAATTTTTGTTGTAGAGACATACTGCTCAATTCGCTATTTGTGTACTCAAAATAAGTGATTAACTTACCAATAGCTATTTTAATTTGATTTGACTGGTGAATTTTCTTTGCTTTGAATTTATTATATAAACTTTCTAATGAGACTTGAAGATCTTTGATTTTTTGTTCAACTCTAATATTAAGTAAATTATTGACTTGATGACGATCTTTAGTTTTAAAAATGACTCTTTGCACTAACCTATCAATCAAACGATCGAATTTTTCTTCTTCCATATCAGTTGTAGTGAGATAGAGATAAAAATTACTAATTCTAGAGCTAGTAACAGATGAGTTACGATGTTTTGTAACGCTTAAATCTAGCAAATCATATACTAAAATTATATGACCGTAATTTGTCTGAGTTAAAGTATTAATTTTAGTTTCAAGTCGACCTATTGGAAGGTTACGATTATAGCTTCTAAAAAATGAAACAAAATCTCCTCCTGTGCACGAGCATACTAACAGCAGTAATATTGGGAATACTACTATGATTTTTCTTATTTTTAAAAACATTAGTTTGAGATCAGCAATTAAGAGAATTGTACATTTGTCGAATAAATTCATTGATTATTTCTTGCGCTGATTGTTCGCACTTAACCATACCAACGCTTTGACCAGCCATAACTGAACCATGCTCTATATCTCCTTCAATTACTGCTCTTCTTAAGGCGCCAGCCCAGTATCGCTCAATTTTAAGCTGGGCATCTTCTTTAGAGATCTTGCCTGCTTTATAGTCAATAATTGTACTAATTTGCACTTGAGCAAATGCATTAGATGATTTATTTGCAAGCGCTCTAACTGGAATTACAGTAAATTCTGGATCTATCTGTACTGAAGAAACCGCATCTCTAGCGCTGGCTTTGATAAAGGCAAGCTTAAAATTATCATGTGCTATTGATTCATATGCACAAACAAACCTAGTACCAAGCTGACAACCAGAAGCTCCCATGCGTAAATAACTTGCTATCATTTCTCCACAACCTATGCCTCCAGCAACAAATACTGGTACTTCAGTCACGTAAGGTAAAATCTCTTGAGCAAGTACAGACGTTGTAACTGGACCTATATGCCCTCCAGCCTCCATACCCTCAATGATTAATGCATCAACTTCCATTTTTATAAGTCTTTTTGCTAAAGATAACGCTGGAGCAAAGCACATCACTTTAATATTTTGTTCTTTTAATTTTAATATACTATGAGATCTAGGTAATCCTCCTGCAAGTACCACATGAGATATTTGACTGTCTATGCATACTTTAATGAGATCATTTATTTGTGGATGCATTGTTATAAGGTTGACCCCAAAAGATTGTTTTGTTTTTTCTTTAGTCAATTTGATTTCTTTATGCAATAATTCAGGGCTCATTGAGCCGCAAGCAATGACACCAAAACCACCAGCATTGGAAATAGCTGACACTAAATTATGCTCGGAGACCCATGACATAGCCCCACACATTATGGAATGCTCGCAATTTAGAAACTCTGCACCTTTCTGCCAAAGTAATATTGAATTCTTAGTCACCTGCACTACTATCTAATTTAAACGCCGTATGAAGAGTTCTCACTGCTAATTCCATATACTCCTCAGCTATTAAAACACTAATCTTAATTTCTGAAGTTGAAATTACAATAATATCAATTGCCTTTTCAGACAAAATTTTAAACATTTCTCTTGCTACCCCAGCATGAGACAACATACCAACTCCAATTGCAGAGACCTTAGAAACGTTTGCGTCTGTATTCATATCGGCAAACTTTAGTGCTTGCATATTTTTCTCTAAAATTTGCTCTACTTTTGGTAACTCTGCCTTACTAGACGTGAAGGTGATATCGACATGATTGCTATTCTTGCTAACATTTTGAACGATCATCTCAATATTGATGTCGTGTTCAGCAAGAAGAGCAAAAACTGCGGCTACTCCTATATGTTTTGGCACCTCTGATAATGTTATTCTTGCCTCATCCCGAGTGCAAGTGATTGCGGTAACTAACCTCTGTTCCATTTGTTTATCCTCATTAATAAGTATCGTTCCTGAATCTTCATTAAAACTAGACAGCACTCTAACAAGCACATTGTGCTTCATTGCCATTACTACCGAGCGAGTATGTAGCACTTTTGCACCTAAAGAAGCAAGCTCTAGCATTTCTTCGTATGAAATCTTACTCAATTTAGAGGCAGAGCTTACGATACGCGGATCCGCAGTAAATACTCCGTCAACATCAGTGTAAATATCGCATCGATCAGCCTTTAGAGCTGCAGCTAAAGCAACAGCCGTAGTATCAGAACCGCCTCTACCAATGGTAGTAATGCGATTATCACGGGTAACTGCTTGGAAGCCAGCTATGATTGGAATTTGATCATTAGCTAAGCATTGCATTAATTGCTCATAATGAATTTTTTCAATTCTAGCCTTTGAATAGTGGTTATTTGTTAGCACAGGAACCTGCCAACCAAGCCATGAACGAGCATTTATTCCATAAGATCTCAAAACTAAAGCTAACAATGCTGAAGACACTTGCTCTCCAGTAGAGAGTATGGAATCATATTCAGCAAGCTGCAAATCATCACTTAAAGACGACACTCTCTTAGCTAAATCTGCTAGACTATTAGTAACGCTAGCCATTGCTGAAACGACCACCGCAACTTTACTGCCTTTATTTTTTTCCTTTAGAACTAATCTTGCAACATTTTGAATGCACTCTATATTGGCAACAGAGGTGCCACCAAATTTCTGTACTACAATACTCATAAATTAACAATACTAAAATCTATAAAATATCCTAAAATTTCTATACCACAACATTCTATTTGGCAATATAATTATACGACTTTATGCCAAAAATTCATGACTCTTAAGAGGGTTTAAATCTTGGTAAGAAATTTTATTATATAATAGTTAATGCCATTGAATCGACAACTAAGTTTATCAATATATTTTATTACAAAAAATGTAATCAGTCCTGCAATTAATACTGAATAAAGTACATCTGCAGGATAATGCATGTCTAAGGCGATTCTAGAAAAATACACTAGAAATACTGTAATCAATGCTACACATCTAAAGAATATATTGAGTAATGACCAAATGCTCATGACCATAATAGTGATATATGCTGAATGTCCACTTGGCATACTACGAAAACAATTAGGCAGCAATACAGTTTGACTTAAGTAATAAGCACAAAAAGGCCTTGGTAAAGAAAAATAGCGCTTGCTGCACTCAATGCAAATTGCTCCAACAATTAATGACACCAATATTACATAACCTACTGTAATTATGTGGCTATAATAGTTGATTAAGGAAGATTTTGATAGTTTTTGGTTTTTTTTGTGTATAATTAAAGCAAGGGCTATTATGATCAGAATCATATGTACTGGAAAAAAGAGATAATTACCAAAGAAGCTACTGCCAATAATTACGATGTTGTGATACATTGTGCATTCAGTAATATTATGTATATGTTTTTGTAACGCTTGATTAAACCCGAACCAGTCATAAAATACATTTTTGAATGACATATACTCACAATTAAAGAATCAATATCTAATTTATAGAGTTTTTTGTAAATTTAGCAATGGTCAAATACCTATGAAAATAATTATTTTAGGCAGCGGATCGTCTTCAGGAGTGCCAATAATTGGATGTCATTGCAAAGTATGTTTATCAAAAAATCCTAAAAATACTCGAACCAGAGCATCGATTTTTATAGAAAAAAAAGATACTAAAATTCTTATTGACAGCTCACCTGATTTAAGACAGCAAGCATTAAAAAATAATATAACCAGTTTAGATGCCGTGGTGTATACCCACGACCATGCTGATCACATAGGTGGCATTGATGACTTGAAGTCTTTTGCATTTCTTGCTAATAAATCAGTACCAATTTATGCTGATAGCGTAACTTTAGAAGCCATAACTAAGAGATTTAATTATATTTTTGTCAATCAATCTTCTTCAGCTGACTCTCTACCGCATGGAGGACATTTTGCTTTTGCTAACGCCAACATTGTAGAATCAGAAAAAAAATTTAAAATAAAAGATCTAGAATTGATACCATTTAAACAGAAACATGGCAAAGTACATAGCCTAGGCTTTCGTATAGATGATTTTGCATATTCTACTGATGTCAATCAATTCGATGATGAAGCTCTCAGCAAATTATCTAATCTCAAATTATGGATTGTTGACTGTATTAGCCATAAACCCAATTCCACGCATCTATGTTTAGAGCAAGCGCTAGAATGGATAGAGCGTGTTAGTCCTCGATCCGCTATATTAACACACATGTCTCATGACATAGACTATGACTATCTATTAAAAAAATTACCGCCAAACATTATTCTAGCTTACGATGGCCTGTCAATTTCGATTTCTGATCTCTGAATATAATAAATTGTAAAAAATGCTTGACGTAAACGCATTAGATATTTAGTATTCGAAAATTCTTGATGATAGATTAATTTTATTTGGAGAGATCTTCAATGCCAACATTTAACCAATTGGTTAGAAAGCCTAGGAAGGCACCAGTCCGCAGAAATAAGGTTCCTGCTTTACAAAGCTGCCCACAAAAACGTGGTGTCTGTACAAGAGTTTATACAACTACGCCAAAAAAGCCTAACTCGGCTCTAAGAAAAGTAGCAAGAATTAGATTAACTAACGGACATGAAGTAATTAGTTACATTCCTGGTGAGGGTCATAATTTACAAGAACACTCTGTTATACTAATAAGGGGCGGAAGGGTAAAAGATTTACCTGGTGTGCGTTATCATATCGTACGTGGAGCACTTGATACTCAAGGAGTAAAAGACCGCAAGAAGAGCAGATCTAAATATGGTGCAAAACGTCCTAAATAATTCAAAATAGGTTTTTTATATGTCAAGAAGAGGCTCAGTAGCAAAGCGACAGGTATTACCAGATCCTGTGTTTGGAAGTACGTTGATTTCAAAATTAGTACACACAGTCATGCAGAAAGGTAAAAAGTCTGTAGCAGAAAAAATAGTTTATAGCGCTTTAGAGGCACTCAAAAAAAGAACTAAAATTGATGCAATTGAAGCTTTTTTACAAGCACTAAACAATGTCAAACCATCTGTAGAGGTAAGATCAAGAAGAATTGGTGGAGCAACCTATCAAGTACCAGTAGAAGTTAGAGATATCAGATCGTTATCTCTAGCACTGAGGTGGATAGTATCTTCCGCGCAGAAAAGACCAGAAGCATCAATGGAAGAAAAATTAGCTGCAGAACTCAATGACGCGTTTAACAATCGTGGTAGCTCTGTCAAAATCCGTGAAGAAAAGCGTAAAATGGCAGAAGCAAATAAGGCTTTCTCTCATTTTAGATGGACATAACGTAAATTAAGTAATTGGCAAATAGGCAAAATAAATGGCAAGAGACATCCCTCTTAGAAATGTAAGAAATATAGGAGTTTGTGCGCATATTGATGCAGGAAAAACCACAACCACAGAACGTATACTATATTATACTGGCAAATCTCATAAAATTGGTGAAGTACATGAAGGTGCGGCAACCATGGATTGGATGGTACAAGAACAAGAAAGAGGCATAACTATTACCTCAGCCGCTACTACTTGCATGTGGAATGGCAATAAAATCAATATTATTGATACGCCTGGACACGTGGACTTCACGATTGAAGTTGAGAGATCGTTGCGTGTATTAGATGGTGCAGTTACTGTATTTGATGGCGTAGCTGGAGTTGAGCCGCAATCTGAAACTGTATGGCGTCAAGCTGATAAATATAAAGTACCAAGAATGTGCTTTGTAAATAAAATGGATAGGATCGGCGCCAATTTTGATCGTTGTATTGAAATGATGATTGATCGCCTAGGTGCGAATCCATTAGTAATTCAATTGCCGATTGGCGTAGAAGATACATTCGTTGGTATAGTTGATTTAGTAAAAATGGAGGCCGTGGTATGGAAAGATGAATCTTTGGGTGCAAAATATAATTATGTCCCAATTCCAGATGATTTGCACACTTTAGCTAAAAAAATGAGAACCAAACTAGTAGAAGCTGCGGTTGAAGTTGATGACGCAGCCATGGAGAAATATCTTTCTGGTGAAGAATTAAGTGTTGATGAGCTAAAAAATTGTATTAGAAAAGGTACCGTTTTAGGTAAATTTGTTCCTGTGCTTTGCGGTAGCGCTTTTAAAAATAAAGGCGTACAACCTTTATTGGATGCGGTAGTGGATTATTTACCATGCCCATCAGATGTGCCTCCTATCAAAGGTATTTCCGTAGATAAAGAAGAGCCTATTGAAAGACACGCGGATGACAAAGAGCCCTTTGCGGCATTAGCATTCAAAGTTATGAATGATCCATTTGTTGGCTCCTTAACTTTCTGCAGAGTATATTCAGGCGTTATTACTTCTGGATCCACTGTGGTTAACTCAGTAAAAGATAATAAGGA
The DNA here is from genome assembly GCA_945905715.1 of Rickettsia typhi. GTDB lineage: Bacteria > Pseudomonadota > Alphaproteobacteria > Rickettsiales > JABSSG01 > JAGVLN01. The sequence continues at coordinate 1,228 of CAMDPW010000043.1, read as the reverse complement.
AAGAGTTGGTAGAATGCTGCTTATGCATGCCAACAATCGCGAAGACATCAAAGAAGCCAGAGCTGGCGATATTATAGCGCTTGCTGGTCTAAAAAACACTACGACTGGTGACACTTTATGCGACCCGAATCACGCAGTAATTCTAGAAAAAATGGAATTCCCAAAACCAGTAATTGAAGTAGCAATTGAGCCAAAAACACAGGCTGATTTAGATAAAATGGGCATGGCACTTGCAAGACTTTTAGCAGAAGATCCTTCTTTGCATGTATCAACCAATATCGAAACCAACCAAACAGTTTTGAAAGGAATGGGAGAGCTTCATCTTGAAATTATTATTGATCGTTTAAAGCGTGAATTTAAGGTAGAGGCAAATATTGGCGCACCGCAAGTAGCTTATAGAGAGACTATAACCAAAAGAGCAGAAGTAGATTATACACACAAAAAACAAACTGGTGGTGCTGGACAATTTGCGCGTATTAAAGTTATATTTGAACCACTAAAACCAGGAGATGGTTTCAAATTTGAAAGCAAAGTTATCGGGGGCTCTGTGCCTAGAGAGTACATTCCAGGCGTTGAAAAAGGTTTGGCTGGATCAATGGAAAATGGAGCCATTGCAGGCTATCCAATGATTGATGTAAAAGCAACCTTAATAGATGGCGCATATCATGATGTGGATTCCAGCGTTATGGCCTTCGAAATAGCGGCCAAGGCCGCATTTAGAGAGGGAATGCTAAAAGCTGGACCAAAATTACTTGAGCCAATGATGAAAGTTGAAGTCGTTACTCCTGAAGAATATATGGGCGATATCATTGGTGATTTAAGTAGTCGTCGTGGTCAAATAACTGGTATGGAGCCAAGAGGTAACGCACAAGTGATTGGCGCCATGGCTCCTCTTGCTGCAATGTTTGGTTATGTTAATACGTTAAGATCTATGTCACAAGGCAGAGCTCAGTTTACGATGACATTCTCTCACTACGACCAAGTTCCTCAGCATATAGCTGATGAAATTATTGCAAAATCTAATTAAGCTGTTATTTTGTATAAGCATGACTTGAAGAAAAGATTAATTGATGGAGATTTAAATGGCAAAAGCGAAATTTGAGAGAAATAAGCCGCATTGTAATATAGGCACAATAGGGCATGTTGATCACGGTAAAACGACACTGACAGCAGCGATTACAAAAGTGTTAGCACAATCTGGTGGCGCAACTGAGATGAAATATGATGA
>CAMDPW010000042.1 GCA_945905715.1 Rickettsia typhi | reverse complement strand
CGGCAATTTGTCGAAAGGCAATTTCCTATTTTTGCTACCAAACCATGGGCTTGCACTTTAACGCAAATTCCATGGAACAAAGAGGGTATTAATAGCGCAAAGTTGGAGTTTTTGGCTTATAAGTTCAATTTTTTTTATGAAGCGCATCGTGCAACAATAGATTGTCTAGTTGGAATACATATTCTTACTCAACTGCTGCTAATCTCTGGACAAAATGTCTTTGAAGTATTATTAGATACCATACGCACGTAACATTATATCATATATGGGCAGAAGACAGTTCTTATGACACTAAAAATCCTTAAGAAGATTATTATTTTTTTTAGTTGCTTCTCGATGAAACAGCCTAGTACTAAGTAATTTTCTTGTGAAACAAGACTGATTGCTTTATATAGTAATAACATAGAATTAAACGAAAGAAGAGGTAAAAATGGCAGGCAGTTTAAATAAAGTCATGCTTATTGGTAATGTCGGTAAAGATCCTGAGATCAGAACCACCCAAGATGCTAAGGAAATTGCTACCCTTGTCCTTGCAACGTCTGAGGCCTGGAAAGATAAAGTAACTGGCGAAAAAAAAGAGAGAACAGAGTGGCATCGCGTAGTGATATTCTCCGAAGGTTTAGTGAATGTAGTCAAGAATTATGTTAAGAAAGGCAGCAAGTTATTTGTGGAAGGCAATTTACAAACCCGTAAATGGACTGACAATGCTGGTGTTGAGCGCTATACAACTGAAATAGTGATGCATGGTTTTAATAGTAACTTGACTATGCTTGATTACAAACGAGATGATATACATAGTAACATTGTTACTAGCTCAAGCAACCAAGAAGATAAAGGATCGACATCATTTGATGATTTTTCGATGACTGAGCTGGATGACGAGATCCCTTTCTGAGAGCGTATCGATAAGCTGCTCAATGACTTGCAGGTGTGAGTCCCTGCACCGCAGGAATTGATAATTTACCTGCGTAGCGATGGTACACATGTGGACGGTGACTGAAACATGGGACCCCCCCTCCTTCTATGACAGGACTTTCACCTGTAAGGTTAATACTCCTTGTCCTGGCGCACTGTATAATACGCTATAGGACTTTTTCGCAGCTATCCTGCTGATGGGCCCAAAGCTTTCCGGTATCAAAATCATAGAATTTTGCGAAGAACAAGCATTAATAACAGCAAAAATAATTAAAAAACAAAACAGTACGCTCTATCATTAGGAGAGAGAGCATGTATTGCTTTAGCAATTTTTACAAGTCATCCTGTACTTAACTTGTGACAAGATATGGAACAAAGTCAATATTGTTATAGAATTCATAATAACAAGATAAAGTGTGGCTGATATTTTAAGATAAGAAAAGATAGACCTCCCTTCTGCTGCTAAAGAATTAACTTTTTATGTCTTTGGCTCAATCGCGCCTTTTGAACAAAGACTAATTGGAGAACGCGCTAAAGAAGGTATAAACGCTGCCCGACTAAAAGGTAAAATACCAGGGGGCCCTACTTTGGACAAAGAAAAACTCAGTTCAGCGCTAAAGTTAATTGAATCAGACCGCTCTACAATGTAGAGTGAGCTTAAATATGCAATATAGGTATTTTTTTATCAAATCCATTATATTTTATGGTGTTTTATATTGAACTACTCTTTGAAAAATGACAGTGTGATTCCTTACTAACATATGCATAAACTATATTCCTTAAATATCAGCTATATTAGGAGTATATTCCTTTGAAAGACAAATTGAATTATAGAATATATTAAGACTACATACTTTGTGTGTGAGTAGTTTTATGTAGACGTACTTTTTTTAATGTTTTTGCATGATCGGTCATTTCCTTTAGATGTGCTGCTCCTACTAATATCTTTACATTAGTACCTTGAATTGCCAAATCACTCATTGCCTTTTTCATACGTCTTTCTCTAGCTTGGTTATAGTAAGGTGATTCTTTATTATGCTCAAGACCCTTCCCTTCTATGCCTACTACTTGAATCTTGATATCTTTCTCTTGGCTTATTTTCTGAGCTTCCAGATAAAGCATTGCATCTTTATAAATCGGTACATTTTCTAGTTCTTTTGGTAACTTTACTTTACTATCCTTATTGACTTCTGCATTATGCTTAATAAGTTTTGATAGTAATATGACATCAGCCATACCTAAATTATCACCTGCTTGTTTACGTTCTAGTGCTATAATCATATCTTCTCTTTTATCCCCACCTTCTCTTATATGTGTGATTAATGAATCAACATTACTTCCATGTTGCTTTATATGGTCATTTTCTCCTATTAGATCAATAGCAATTTCTTTTATGGATTGCGTATCAGGATTTATAGGCTGTTGAGCAGCCTCTACTTGAGATTCCTTAATGAACTTATCTAATAAATCTTTTTGATTTGGAGCTTGTCCATATATCCATCTTTTGAAATTAAAACCTTTGCCTACTACATCAAATTTAAATATTTCAGTTAAATATCCTTTTTCACTTCTCCTTAGATTATTATCAGAAAAACTAACCAATCCAAACATTGATGATTCTATGCCTCTTACAAAGCCAGAGAATGTACCTGATATTACCGCTTTAGTTCTTGACCAAAACCCAGGAGGGTTATTGGGGTTAGTAAATCCTTGATAAGCACCTTTTATAGCTCCGATAGGAGGATCTAATATTAGTTTGGTTACTATAAAGTTTGATGCTAGTTTTCCTATAGTATCTATAAAGGTTGTAGGGTTAGATAGAGTGCTGCTGATAGATTGACCAGTGATATTACTTAAACCAATTCTTGCGACAGTTTCTGCTCCCCTCCCAAGACCAGAAGCTAAAGAGTGGCTTATTGCCTTCACTTTATTAAATGTTGTTATTACATTTCCTGCTATTAATGCTACTGCAGCAGAGTCATTATAAGCAGAAATTCCTGCATCAACTGAGTTATACAATACTCTACCTTCATCAGGTAAAGTAGAGGTAACTAATAATTGTACAAATGCCCTTTGTGCTGATGTAGTAAGTAACTTATCCCCTCTATTCCTTGGTGTTAGTGCTGCTAGAATTATTGCTGCAGGAATAAATACATATGAAGTATTTCCTATATCAGATAACGTCATTGAATCAGTGAATCTTGAATCAGCTTTATTAATCATGTCCAAACTAATTAAATTCACACCATTAGCACGCAAAGCTTTGATTTCCTCTTTAGTCATTAATCCTCCCACTGTATCACGTGGAATAAGTCTATCTACTAATGGAACTTTTCTTAAATCATCAACTAACTTACCAACAAATGTTCTATCTTCACCTACTTCAAAAAGTTTAGTAGAAAATTTATGTTCTTGAATAGTTAAATTAGTATTTCTTACTTTAGCTATTGTACTAGAATTAAAATGATTTTTAAATTGTTTACCCCAACCAGCAAAGAAGAATAAAGGTTCACTACCAGTATTTTGGGGCATTATTATAAGTTGCTTCCCTAATCCATTAATTTGATCAATACTTGGCCAATTGTTACTGAACGTTCTAGAAAGTTCTGCTGGAGTAAATATTGAACTTGTGTTTAAGGTATTATTAACCGCGTCAAACAAGGCTTTACCAGGAGCTCTACTAAGATAATCTTCAAATTTTATGATCACTACTTCAGTTAGATGTAATCTAAGCCAATTATCCACTTCTAATAATGCATCTTCTAATTGTCGGTTATATCCGAGGAAAGTTGGTGCGCAAAGTTCATGGCATAAGCGAATAGCGCCATTATCCCAATGAACATCCAATTCTAATCCTCGTACACCTATATCTAATAACTCAGTAATGCCAAGTTGTTGATTAGGCCAAAGCGCCCCTTCAGATAAGCTATTAAATGCATTATGAGCTAAAACTATTGATGTCTTATCTAATGGTAACGTTCTATCTGGTAATATGTTTATTGGCGCTGATTGTGATAATTCATATAATCCTAGTTGATATGAGCTTAAAAGCGTTTCTATCGGTCTTTGTAATATATTGTGGCCAATCTCACTTGCAAGTTGTTCCATGCCTTTTAGTGCTTCTTCTTTTGTACGCATATCGTAGTAAATTCTTAATATATATCGCCTTCATTTAAAGGATAACATAAAGATAACATTAATTAGTTAGCAAATAGTTAATTTCACTTATTTCACACTTGAAAAATTACTTATTTTATGTTAATATTTTTTAATATTATACTTTGATGGTTTTTAAATGGCTATTATTAGAAAAAAGATTGGCGGTGAGATCCAAAGTTTTCCTTATGAAGAGTATTGGCTTGATCAAGATGGTAATTATAAAATACATCTTTCTTATAAAGGAGAATCTGTTAAGTTACGCCCATATGATTACACAAATCAAAATGACCTTCAATACTCTTGTAGTACTACAATTTCAGGTTTATTAGAAGAAGGTAAAGCTATAATTTATACTGATGATGCAGAAACTCATTACACTTTATGGAAAACTGTTAGAGATGGACTGTCAGGCAGTAGTAAAAACGACATAGTTTCTCTTAGTTATATCGATGATCATTTCTTGGCAGGCTATGGGGAAGATTTTATTGAAATTGATAATCATGATATTTTTATTGATGGCGATACTGGTGATATATATTCTCCTATAGGAGATATTGACGTCATGATGATTAGATGCGGTAATGTTTATGCTGCAGGAAATGGAAATAGCGACCATTATTTTATTAAATTAAGCCAAAAATGTATTGAAGAAGGTTTTACTAAAAAAATTATGATTACTGATATATCCTATGGAACTGATGCAAATAAACTGCACCTATGTAATTTTAGTTTTAAAAATGTAACAGATAACATATTAGAATCTTTAACAAACAATGGAATACGCTTAGGTTTATCTGGCCACAATGGAGAATTGGAGCTTTACTTTAAGGACAATCCACCATCTAAACAACAGCCAGATATTATTATAAATCATTTTTGTAATAATTATAATACATCTTCAATAAATCCACCAATTGCTTCAATATTTGATAAAGATAATGTTGCAATTTCTTTACAAGGCTTGAATTGCAATGATGTAGCTACCTATATTTCTACTAATGAGGCTAATACAGATCATTCCAATAATCTTAATATCTTAATCCAAACCACTGTTAATGACACAGGTCAAAATTCATTCAATATACTGACTGATTATGTATCTGGTTTTCATTTATTATCTAATTTTGCTAGTTTAATTACTATTGTTGGTGATTATCTCGGACTTCATCATAATGAATGATACTTTATAATTCTTTTGAAGGAATCCGCTAGTATATAGACTTTTGGCCTGGATCTTGGTAAAAAAAGGGTCATGTGCAAATTTTAACCCAGATAGTCTCTATTCTTTAATCTTTCCCTTCATCAAACACCCTTAAAGGTCGAGTAGCCCAGATTTCTCCAGGCTCTCATAGATCCGTACAGCTCTCGCTTCATACAGCTCTTGCTATTATTTAAGATGCAGAAAGCATATACCAATGCACAAATAGTTTAGCATTTTCCGTCTTGAGTCTTAACCACTCATTTTAGCTTGCTCTTCTACCTTTGCAGTTCTTGTACTTCTTTTTTATCCATTTGACAATTCTATAGTCTAATAGCTTAAATACGCTACATAATTCTGATTTCCTGAATTTACCATAATAATTTATGATGCCTCTAGCAAATCTATTGACTGATTTAGCTAACTGCTCAATCGTAATGTTAGCTTTCAATACTTTACTATCCTTGATCTTCTTACGAATCATTTTCTTGGCTTTCGTACTGATCGCTGGCGTACATACCTGTCCATGAACCTCCATCATTCTCTTGAGCTGCTCTAGGTTTGAATCCATACCCAAGAAAATCAAATTTCCTTGATAAATCTTGGTAATTTTCCTTCCTATCACAATTCTTGCAATGCACTATCTTTGTCTTATCCAGATGCAACTCTAATCCATATTCCGCCATTCTTAAGCAAACATTATTTAATATTTTTTAGCTTCTTTCCTGGTTTTACAGTGCATTATTATATCATCAGCGTATCTTTCAAATTTAGCCTTAGGATAGTTTATATCCATCCACTTATCAAATACTTGATCGAGATATAGATTCGACAATAATGTGCTTATTACGCCCCCTTTAGGGAGTTCCTTTATTTCTTTCAGTAATGATTCCTGCAGAGTCTTGTGATTTAGCCTTCAGCCATCTTGTTATATATAATATTATCCAAGGTTCTTTTATTTTATTCTTTATCATCCCTAATAATAGATCATGCGGAATATTATTGAAATAACCTCTAATATCTATATCAACTACAAATAAGTATTTAAAAGCAGTTTTGTCTAGCTTGTCCTATCGCATCATACACAGACTTATTAGGTCTATAGCCATATGAATAAGAATGGCATTCCTTATCCATTTCAGGCTCCAGCATTGCTTTTACAGTAGCTTGCGCCACCGTCTGATTTAGGTATTTCTACCTTCCTCACCGAAGATGCCATATAACTACCAGAACTCATCCTATTCCATAATTTATAAAGTTGGTTCTTCCAATCTTTATCAAATGCTTCAATAGTTTGAGCTTCTATGCCAGCTGCTCCAGCATTAGCTCTCACATCCAGCCATGCTTCATATACCAATTTCTTATCATTTGGTACATCCCTTGTCACTTTCTCTTTTCTCCTTCCTTGCGGTTGTTAATTTGATTGTAATTAATAATAGCTCAGTCCCTTCAAACCCCCCACCATTACAGTTGCTTCATCGCTACTATGAACTGATCCGACTGCCATAAGCTTAAAGTTTCCTTATCACTTATTGCTCTCCTAAGTCCCAAATAAAACCCTGTATCATGTTCATGCCATCTCTATGCCGATCACCATCTAGCCAAAACTGACCTTAACGCTAGATTTATCCCAGTTGACGCTTATTTCCTCTGGTTTTGATGATATTTATCAGTTTCTACACCTCAAATAATGGATCACTTTCGTTCATCTCCATGTTACATAGTTGATGCTTTCATGCCTTTTCTTTGTACGCTCGCCACCAGAACTTCACAGTTCCAGCAGCTCAAGGTAGTCTGAAAACTCCTGGTAATGGACGTTTTCGAAGGGCCATCCTTCATGTGTTTTTAGTTCACATTTGGAGCTTTCACCTCATCATGCCTCTTGGCACACTAAGCGTCAGGTAAAGGCGTAGCTTTACCCACAAATAAAAATGGTTATGTCGCATCTGTTGAAAGAACTTTGTTGTATAAATAAAAACTAGATTATGTACTCGCATTTTTATGCGACACGAATGGTTACCGGCATACCAATTGACATTTATTTGTCATTTAAGTATTATTAATATTATGAGCAAAATTAAATTACTACCTGAAGATGCAAAAATTATAGAAGCCCTATATCAAAAATTTGTGTCTGAACATAAAGATATGAGTTTATTTTATAGCTCAGAAATTGGTAATGATATACTAACAGAATTACTACTACAAAGAGGATATAGCGCTACAGAAGTTGATGAAGAAGGGCATGATCCACTATGGAGATCTGTTGAATACATGCTTTTTGAAGGTTTAGCGTTTAATGCAAACTTCATCAATGTTTTCACTATGCTAGTTGAATATGGTTCTGACGTTGAAGCTTTGAATTCTTTGTATGAAGAAGAATTAGATACTGTGCAAAGGGAAAATTTAAACAGAGTTATAGTACTTGTGAGTAATACTAAACAAGTAGAGTCTGAGAAATCAGAAGAAACTGCAGAAGCTTCTGAAGAAGAATCAGATCAGAATGAAGATACAGAGATGAATGACTCAGAAGAAAATTCAGATAGTTCTGAACAAAACATTAATATGCAAAACTGCAATACCCGGACAAGAAATAATACCTTAGACTTTACAAGTAAAGAGCCAGTAATCCTTGACTTAACATTAGGATTAATAGTTAATGATGAAGATGCGGTACCAGATAACCCTGAAAAAAAAGCATATGAAAAAGCAATTGCAGAATTACTAGCACAATTAGAAAACCAAACTGCCCATGTAGCAGATCAGCTAGAGGAGTATAGCAAACATAATAGCCAATATTCAGAATTATTTTCAAATAACTTATATCCTCAAGTTCCAGAACATTGCCAAGAAAAGATCGAATTACCTTTTCAGATACTAATAGATCCTGTTTTTGATATTAACCCATCTATTATAATGGGTTTAACATTATTGAGCGGAATCATCAGAAATCAATACCATAATAATGAAATAGTTGATTAAATTTTAGTTTTGGATTCAGTATTATTCATCCTTTAAAAGGATAATATAATTAATTATTATTTCTGAAGTGATCTTGTTCCTTCATTAGGCCTAGTGATTAATGAAAGTCATAAAAAGCAAGCATCAAAACCTCCTGCTCGTATATGCCATATTCTCAATACTATTTTCTTAGGAGATTTGAGCTTATTAGTTTAAAGATTGAGCAATACCACTCTAGAGGATTTCATAATGTAAAAAGAAATGTTAATGAGGAAAGGAACTGCTTGAACGATATCTAGATACAAGGCAAGATTTAGGCACCCTCCTCACCATTAATAGTAAACCAATATAATAAACGAATACAAGTAAGAGATATTGCTCGGTGTTGTGACAGAATAGTTATGCAAGCTAATGCTTATTTATTAACTAATGAAACAATCAAATTAACTCCTCACATACTTAGACACAGCTTCCTTAAAAGAATTGCAGATAAATATGGCCTTCATGTTGCACAAGATCTTAGTGGCAATATATCAATGAAAGAAATTTTTAGATATACAAAGCCAGATCATAATCAAAAACATTGATATAGTTCAGGAATTATTTTAATACATATGTATATACAATACAAACAAGAGTTTCACCTGAATTAAAACATAATGCTGATTCGATATTTTCATCAATTGGGTTAACCACATCTGACACTATTAGACTTTTCCTGCAACAATCAGTTAATATCGGTGGGTTGCCTTTTCAGCTGCTTGCCAAACAGCCTAACAAGGTAACAATCAATGCAATCAAAGAGTTAAAAAGTAAGCGTGGCAAAAAATTTATTAATCCGTCTGAGTTGTTTGATGATTTAGATATATAAATGTGTATAATGCATCGTTCTAATGCCTTTAAAAAAGATATTAAAATTTTTTAAAAGCGTGGAAAAAATTTTGATAAATGAAAAGAAATAATAATAAAATTATCTAACAATAAAGCTTGAGAACAAAGGTTTAGAGACCAGAAATTATCAGGGAATCTTGAAGGTCATAGAGAGTGTCGCGTAGAACCTGATTGGCTTTTAATATATAGAATTAATAATAGCACATTAGATCAGATTATAATTTTGTGATTATACCAGAGGGTTAAGGATATCCAAAAGATCATAATATTTGGGTCTGTAGTATGGATTGTTTTTTACGAGATAAATTATCTATGGTTTATCAGCAAATCAATTAAATTTTTATTTCTAATCATTTCCGATAAGATCCCTTATCGGGAGCAAGCTCTTTTTTTACTCCAAAATCTATTTTCTGCCAAATCTTCCAAAAGTTACTATGAGATTACTTTCTTAGCCAAAAATGAAAAAAATCGATTTAGTAAAAAACTACCTTACTTATTCTTCCTATATGTTTTTTATTGATATACAATCTAAATTTTTTAAAATCTCTGTTATTTTATAAAATATTGCACGCTTCACTCCTGTTAAACATCGAAACTTTTCATCGTCCAATAACTTGATCTGATCGTATTTTATAAATAGTCGATGCTGAAAATTAATTTAAACTCGATAATCAAGCACAGTTCTAGAGGAGCTCATCTCAGTAATGAGATGGGCTTACCCTCCTAATGGCCTGATATTTTTTTACTTTTATATAGTAAGATAATATGTGATATTAATTAACAGTAATATAATTATGGTATTTATATGGTTATGATACATTGTGCTAGTATAGCTGAGTTTGTTAACCTAGACCTCAAAGATACAGATGATGTGACAGTCAGTGTTAATCTTAGCAGTCCCAATGCTAAGGATGATATCGCAGAAAGATGTATGAAATTTCTTACAACTAGTTTTACAAATTCTCTTCCCGAGCAAGTAGAAAAATTTATTGAGTACGAACGTAGCCAAAATTATACAGTAACTTTTGAAGACAGTAAGCAACCTTTTGATGTGGCTATACTAAGCCGGACAGTTTACATGAAGTAAATTTGAAAGAAAGGAAACATAATAAAATGTCCGATAAGAAACAAAAAATATATTCACCAGAATTTAGAGAATCATCAGTAAAGTTAGCTATTGAGTCTAAAGGTCCAAT
>CAMDPW010000041.1 GCA_945905715.1 Rickettsia typhi | reverse complement strand
CCATTCCCTTATCAAGTATAGCGCCTAATGCTCCACCTGCTGTACTTCCAATAAGTGCTGCTAATGGTATAGCTGCTAGTCCACCAGAAGCTAACGTACCAATTGCAGCACCTGCAACTGAACCAATAGCATATCCTGGCAGGGCGTCATAAGCACTAGCTGTATCATATGTTATACAATGAGGCAAAACACCATACAGCAGATATGGTTTCAAGACTGCTGGCGTAATCAAAACAACTCCTCCTAATACACTGGTAGTAAGCAGTGTATGTTCAGAAGCATAATTCCTAATAGTCACATTATAGTGACTAAAATCATAGTGACTAAAATTCATATTTATAAAAAAATTATAAATATTGGAGAATGTAGAATTATGGTCTGCTGGAGGTGTTATTACTGGCCCTGGATGTGTTATTACTGGCCCTGGATGCGTTGTTACTGGCCCTGGATGTGTTGTTACCGGCGCTTTATGCGCGTTGTCATTAATTTTTGTTACAAGAACTCTTAATTCTTTAGATGTTGCCATAGTTAACTCCACTCATGTTTTATTAATTGTTATTTAAAATATATATTCTGTATATTACTTAAAATACGTTAACACATATCACTCCTTAAAATCAAGTTAATTCTTATGTATTAATCAAAATAATCATCAACATACGTCTTTACCTTAATTCTTATGTCAATAACTTCTATACTTAGACTAAGGTATAGTATTCAACATTGTGAGTCTATACAAATACAATAAGAGCTTAACCGAGTTAAAAAAAATCTTTGTGTAAGTATTTTGAAGTAGTGGATATTATATCGCTATGTATAGTGACAACACTACTGATGAAATAATAAATGATTACATGACTATATCTATCAATCTTGTAGTTTAGTCGTAAATACTTAAAAATACTTTATAAGTTATTGTGTGTAGAGATTTAATTGCTTTCTTTATTGGTAATACGTTTTGCATAGTATTGCAATTATTTATTACTTAATGAAGCAGTGCAAGGCTAATATTATTCAAAAGTAGTAGTTGTGTATATTTATTAATCTTAATGTAAATTTTATTTTTTCAAGTTGCAATAAGTTGTAAAAAATTTAACAAATCTCAATTTTTGCAATCTGAATCTCTTTTCTTATAAGCGTTACTTGACTGTATAACTTTTGTAATGTTACTACATTGAAGTTTAGAATATGAGATAATCAGAATATGTTGGCTATAAACAATTGCTAAATATCATGTTCATAGAGCTCTTAACGAAATATTAATAAAATTTAGTTACAATTAATAAGATCACGGTGAGTTGCTTTTGTTAAGAGATCAAACAATAAACTGTCAATCATTATTGTACGAGGTAGATCAATGACAAGAATTATACAAATTTACATCACAAAAGAAGAATTGCTTGAATTCTCATTGATACTTAAAGTACAAAGAGAAAATCATGGCATTGATCAAGACTCTTTAAATTTAGAAATGTTTATTAAGAAGAAAAGAAGGGTGCATGACAGTGAAGATTTAGTATATCAAGGAAATTTAGGGCAAGTGACTCTGGCAGATGGAGAGTCTATTGATTTGCGCGGTGCAGATTTATCTTTCATTCGTTTTTGTGATGATGTTGTGAGAAAAACATTTATAGCTAAACAATGGCAATTGGGAGGTTTTTTTAACAGTAAAACTGGAGAGTTAAAGCAAGTAACAAATTTGCAAGGAGCTTTTACTCCTTCAGGTTGCGAGTTTCATGATATGAAATTTGCAGGTAGCGATTGGGGCAAAAAAATCCTAAATTCAAGTCAGTTTAAAATGTGTAATTTTAGAGGATCTATATATGATCCAAGTTTACCACAAATAATGACTGTTAAAGTAGGGACTAAAGAGCTAAGATCTTATCTTGCACTCCGTAGAAAATCGCCAGTGCATGCTAGTGCTAGAGCTAGTTTTTCTGAGTATTTGAGCTATACTAAACGTCATCTTTGTTCAGATAATACAAAAATAGTAGCAGATTTATCAGGAGTAGTGATTGACGGAGTATCGCTAGACTTAAATGGCGCGGATTTAACTGGTTCAATATTACAAGGGACGCAATTTAAAAATATTACCGCAACTGGTGTTATCATCAGAGATTGCGAAACTAGTGGCATGATTATTGAGAATAGTCATTTTTCTGCTTTAGATTTGCGGGGCAGTGAAGTTGCTAAGATAAAATTTACTGACAATACCAGACTCGATAGTCCAAAATTCAGTACTGGTACTTTATTCTCTAGTTTTATTGGTGTAGGGTCAATTTTAGATAAATTCGTTTTTACACCGCTATTTGATCCATGTTATCTCAAAGGACAAGTTTCTGCTAAATTAATAGATGGTAAGATAGTTGCCAATATACCAGATGTTACTAAATATCATCCTTGTACAGTTGATGATATAAAAGAATATGCTCAGCAATGCCAAGAAAACAAGAGCGTTACTAGTAATATTATTACTAGTGCTAACGACGTTTTAACAATACTCCCTTCTTTTCGAGAATTTTTACGAGCAAAATATAAAATAGTTGATGATTTCGTTCCTGATGCTTCAAATTTAAATCTTGATGATCTTGATTTATCTTATAGCAATTGGGGAAGATGCAATTGGAATGGCTGTATAATGATTAAGACAAAATGGGATTATTCTAATTTAGAAAGTAGCTATTTTGGCCGCACACTATTTAGTGGACATAAACCAACGTTTCGATTTCTAGAATGGCTGGAAGGGAAAGCCTACCATACTTCGTTTGTGAATACTAATCTTGAGGGCGCAATATTTGATGAGTCGATGGGTCGATATGCTGATTTTTCTAATGCTATAATGAACTATGTTTCTGCTATCGATTGTGACTTACGTCAAACCATTTTCGATGGGGTAAAAGCTATAGGGTCAGTTTTTAGCGGAACATTTATGATGGAAACTCATGCTCATTATTTAGATGCAACAAGAGCAATATTTTGCGGCGTCAGTTTTCATAATAGCGATGCTTATCGCGCAACTTTTAATGAAGCTAAATTAGATTTTGCAGTATTTGACAACGCTAATTTAAGTGAAGTTAAAGCCCGCTATGTTAGTGCTCTCAGCACTTCTTTTCATGGAGCAGATGTTACTGGCGGTGATTTGACTGGTACAAAATTATGGGCCAACATCTCACGCATGAAACTAGGAGGAACTAAACTTGATCATGTTGATATGAGTGAAGCAATTATTGACATTAGTATGTTATTTGGTAGGTATGAACCTGAATGTGACGACAAAACCAAATGTACTAAAATAATTGATGGAGAAGAAGCGCTCAAAATACAAAAAATTGTTTGTAAAGAAAAACAATATACACAAAAAATCAGTGACTCTAGTTGGCGGAGAATACTTTTTAATATGTCCAAGAGTCTTGATTGGATGTGCGGCGGTGAATATTTTAAGAGATCTGCAGCTATTATTATAGATCTGAGTGATAATATGATTATTACAGGTGTTTGTATAATATCCTCACCTATCCTGCTGCATACAGCAGGAAAAATTGGTTTAGAGTTTGTTTTAGGTAGTAGTATTTCCTCATTTTTTATGGGCAGTGTGGCGTTACCGTTAGGGGCAGTAGGTGTTTGTGCTGGAGTAGCAACTGCTATGTGGCTTACACGAGCAGGTCAAGATTCTCAAGATATTAAGGATGTTGCAGCGAAATATGAAAAATATATGGCAATCCATTCCAAAGAAAATCAAGCATTAAAAGCAAAAGACGTCGTGCCACAATCAATAACAAAATCAATTAGCAAAGCATTGGGTAGAAAACATGCTACAGAGCATGGTAAGCATACTGCTCGTATATCAGAGCCAAAAGCTAAAACGCCCAAATATTTAGTAGTAGGAGAACATACTGCAAAAATAGCTACAAAAAGTCATTCTGCAGGAAGAGCAAAGCACAAATAGTGCATTGTTAGAATTGTTGAGGAGTGTTAAGTTTAAAAAACCTCAATATTGGCACAGAAATAAACAGTGAAGAATAAGCGCCAATTATAATGCCAACAAAAATAGTTATACTAAAGCTATGTAGCGCTTCTCCACCAAATAAAATTAAAGCTAAAGCTGCCAGTAGAACTGTTGATAAAGTCAGTATTGAACGTGTAGCAGTTTCATTAATGCTGGTATTTAAAATATTTGACAGCGTTAACTTATGTTTTTTACGCAAATTTTCTCGTATTCGATCGTAAATCACTACAGTATCATTTACAGAATAACCCACTACGGTTAATATCGCTGCCACTGAAGTAACGTTAAATTCATACTGGCTGAATACTAAAAATCCCAGTGTAGCAATAACATCATGTAATAATGATAAGAAAATACCAATTGAATATTGCCAAGTAAATCTAATCCACACATATATCATAATTGCAACTAAGGTAAGTATGGTGGCAATGATGCCGTCAATGATCATGCTTTCACCCACCTCACCACCAACATATTCAGATTTACGAATTTCTACTTGCGGATCTATTGATGCCAGTACTTCTTTTATTTGGTCAACATTATCCTTGTTGTTATTGTTGGGATCTATGGTTGATTTAATTAATATGTTATTATCACCAGCTGTTTGAATGGTCACTTCGCCAATACTTAGTTTATTTAAGTTACTACGTAACTGCGAGATATCAACATTTCGTTTAAACTGAGCCTCAAGCAAAAACCCACCATTAAAATCAATTCCTAAGTTTAAGCCAGTAGCAAATAAAGCAACAATAGAGGCAAGAGTGACTATAATCGAAAAAGCAAAACCAAAATTCTGATATTTAATAAAATTAATATTAGTTTTGTCTGGTAAAAAGGACCTTAGAAGAAACAACATAATTATTTGCTACGCTCCTGATTACTTTTAATTTTAATATTGATTATCTCGACAAACATAGAGAAGAACATAGCAAAGTAAAGATAAGTTTTTGGTATGTTATAATCTAGCCCATTCGCTATCAAGAACACGCCAACTAATAAAATAAATGCTAAGCCGATCACTTTGATACTCGGATTTTTATACATAAACTCACCAATAGCTCTTGAGGAGACTAACATGATTATCATAGCAATAAAGATTGCGGCAATAATTAAAGGGATTTTGTTTATCATACCTACAGCAACAATTACTGAATCGAAAGATAAGATAAGATCAATAAAAATGATTTGTAAAACAATACGCCATTCAGGCTGTTTTACTGGATGTGAGTGTTGATAAATATGACTGGCATCAAGCATTTCTTTAAATTCTACCAAGCTCTTTACAATCAAAAATAATCCCCCAGCTAATAGAAGTAATGATCGTCCAGAAAAATTATAATCAAAGACATTAAATAGTGGCATGGTTAATGACATCATCCAAGAAATAGCAAATAACATAACAATTCTTAGTAAAATCGCTAGCGATAACCCGAACAGCCTTACTTTATTGCGACGGTGCTCAGGTAAATGATGGACGATGATAGCAAGGAAAATGATATTATCGATTCCAAGAACTATTTCTAAACCTGATAAGGTAACGAAATTAATTAAATTATCTAAGCCAAATACTGTTTCCATTGTCAATTATCTTTAAAAAAATATATAACCAATTAGGAATGTAGTAACTTTTTTAGAATAATCAACTAACATTTTATGTTTGGAGAAAATATTGTTTCTTAAATCTAGTATCATATTTGCAATCTATACCTTTATTTCAAGGATTTTTGGCTTAGTACGTGATTTATTAATCGCAGCTAATTTTGGTATTAGCGTATTTGCCGATGCTTTTAACGTTGCACTGAAATTGCCAAATTTTTTTCGTAGTATCTTTGCAGAAGGTGCTTTTAGCTCTGCTTTTGTGCCATTATTTAGCAGAAAAGTATCTCATGGTGAAAAACAACAAGCTATAGAGTTTGCAAGTAACGCGCTTACTATTTTAACCATAGCGGTAACTGGTTTAGTAGCATTATTTGAGGTCGTTATGCCCCTGGTTATTCTGGTTTTAGCCCCGGGATTTGAAGATGAGACATTTAAAATTAATCTTACTATTTATTTAACGCGTATTACTATTCCATATTTAATTTTTATTTCATTAGTGACTTTCTTTTCTTGTGTCTTAAGCGTCTTTGGTAAGTTTGCTGGTCAAGCAGCTTCTCCAATCATTCTTAATTTATGTATGATCATAGCTTTATCTTTATTTAAAAACAACCAAGAACAGACTTCCGAGATGCTGGCCTGGAGTGTTTTTATTGGTGGAATATTACAGCTTTTAGCTATTTATTTGACGATCAGGAAGCATAAACTTCGGATCAATTTTTGTAAGCCGATAATAAATCGTGATATTAAAAAATTATTTAGTAACATGATGCCAGCAGTGCTTGGTAGTGGCGTTTCACAAATTAATCTCTGGATAGGTACTATTATTGCCACCAGTATTCCTGGAGCGGTATCACTTATTTACTATGCAGATCGTATTACACAATTGCCACTAGCCTTAATTGGCGTGTCTATTGGCATTGTGATTCTGCCGACTTTATCTAAGCAAGCTAAAGCTGGGAAAATGGAAAAATATATTTATACCCAGAACCGAGCGATTGAAATTTCGCTATTGCTTAGCCTACCTTGTATGGTTGCTTTGTTGGTAATTGCTAAACCAGTAATATATGTATTGTTTCAACATGGCGCCTTTACTTCTCAAGACACAGAAAAGACTTCTTTGGCTCTGATCACCTTATCAATTGGCATCCCAGCATATATTTTAAATAAAATATTAATCCCCGCTTTTTTTGCGGTAGAAGATACTAAAACGCCAGTGAAAATCTCGGTGTTCTGTTTAATACTGAATATTATAAGCAATTTGATCTTGATCAATTATCTTCAGCATGTCGGCATCACACTTTCAACCGCACTAGTTGCTTGGATAAATATCATTTTATTATTTCGTTTTGCTATTAAAAAACAGATATTCTTTTTTGATAGTTTAATTAGAAAGAAAATGATGCGTTTGGCACTTTCTGGATTATGTATGTATTGGTATTTGGATTCGGTGCTTGGTATCTTATATCAGTATATCTATTCGCCAAACAAACTAGTTAGTATTAGTGCTTTTGTTTTGATGACATCTTCAGCTGCTGCTGTTTATTTTGCAGCAATTTTTGTCACTCGCTCTTACAGTCCAGCTGAACTTAATAACCTTTATCATACCAGAGCTAAATAGTAAAAGATTTACAAAACATCCTTAATACTTAGGGAAGTAGAGGTCTATCCACGCATTCTTGTATCAATGGAATTATGCGATGCTAGCGATCTTATTCTATCTGTTTATTCTTTTAATAATCGTAATGAAATTGATATTTTGTGTTCTTAATAGTATTAGTGGACTCATCTCAAAACTATCACTCTTGAGCAGCTATAAATATGTTATGTGTATTGGCTGCAAATCTATAATGAGCTATAAATACTAAAATACTAAATAAAATCACTTTTCAGAAATTAACAAACTATACTAACCAGAGTAGAGAGAAGATAAAAAATGCAGTTTTATTTTTGCAGTTTATCAATAAAATTTGAAAAAAATACATAATTTTGCTTACCACTATTGAAAATCGTAGTATTATGCACTAACTATATTAATGATTACTATTCATGGAGAGTGTTATATTTTAATCTTACTGGGCTAAAATTTTGTATATGCAAGCATTGTACATAATAAAATAATATTAAGACAAAGGACAAAGATGCAAAAATTTCCTATTACTGCAAAAGGCTTTGAGAAGCTTTGTGAAGAATTAAGGCATTTAAAGCTTATTGAGAGACCATCAATAATTAAAGCAATTTCTGAGGCAAGAGCACTAGGTGATTTATCTGAAAATGCTGAGTATCACTCGGCTAGAGAACGTCAAAGTTTTATTGAGGGTAGAATTATTGAACTAGAAGACAAACTGGCAAGATCAGACATTATTAATACTGGTAAGTTATCCGGTGATGTCGTTATGTTTGGTGCCAGAGTTAAATTGGTTGACAGCGATACTAACAAAGAGTTCAACTATACAATAGTAGGAGAATATGAAGCTGATCTTGATTATGATATGCTCTCTGTTGCTTCACCTCTTGCCAGAGCAATGATTGGTAAGAAGCTTGATGATACTATTGAAGTGATCACTCCCAATGGTATTAAAGAGTACCAAATTTTAGAAGTAAGATTTGGGTAATATATAGCTTTTACTCATTAAGATTTGTTGATTATAAAATTAATCTATATTCTTACTGACTATAATAACTTTCTACCACTGATGTTCTATTTTGCGATTACTCTCATGTTTAGTGAATTTTGAATTTCCAAGAGAGAATCCATACTGTCTGTAGCAACGATCTTATCTCGTCCTACGGTTAGACTGACCACCGTGACTGCTCTTTCTCTTGGTGTGCTTATCATTTTCAACGAAGAGTTGTAGTTTTATTACATTTCAGAGTTTGCGTTCGTGGCTTTACATAAGAAAATATCAATAAAACTAGGGCAAAGTTTGATTGCAGAAAAGAGTAAATCGGCATCTTAACTGGAGCAAGTATTGATTCCATAAACACGTTACTTGAATGAATGGAGCTTGCAAACAATTAAGATTCATGAAAGCTGTAAGAATTATTGTGTAGTATCAATGTATTCAAAGGAAATTCACAATAAATGTATCAAGCAAGTTTCGTAGATAGTTACAAAATGTAGCAGTAAGCTATCGCTCAAGATTGGTAGATGAGCTGGTTTTTAGATATCACAAAGGTGGCCCCAAGGATATTATGAAAATGTCATTTACTACTCTGCTCTCAAGTTAATAGCGATTGAGTTCGTACAGTCATATTTTTTATTTTTTAATAATGAGTAAGTAATTCCAAATATCGTCACCGAACACACAGCCATCAAATAATAAGCAACAGCATCAACTCCACCAGCATTTTTTATGAGCCACATTGATACTATTGGTGCAACGCCGCCAAAAGCTACAGATGTAAAATTCCAACAAAAAGCTACACTTGTTGCTCTGATATTTGTAGGAAAACTTTCAGCCACTAATGGATTTAGTGTACCTTCAGTCATTCCTATTAAAGCACCAAGAAGCAGGCACATCAATAGAATTAGCGTTGTCCCACCAGACTGCAAAGCAAAAATAAATGGATATACTGTTATTAACAGGCCGATCGCGCCAATCAAAATGATATAGCGCTTATTAATTTTATCAGATAAATAGCCAAACATTACTGTGGCTACTGTATAGCTCATTACAGTGAGTAAATTGAACTTACCAGCAGTATGGCTATCATAATGCAAGAAATTTATCATCATGGTTTTACCAAAAATAAATACTACGAAAAACGAAACTTGGGTAGTTAGAAAAATAACAAACAGATTTGCTAAAGATGATTTATGATTCCTGATCATTTCCATAAATGGATTGGCTATCAATTTGTCATTTTTCTGCGCTATCACAAAATCATTGGTTTCAAGTAATGTTCTTCTCATATAGAAAGCTATAATACTACCGAATACACTAATAAAAAATGGTATTCTCCATGCGTACGCATACACTGTTTCTTTTGATATCAATGATTCAATGAGGAATATAGTGCATGAACTGAGTATCAATCCCATACCTACACCAGTAAGAGCGATCGATCCAAAAAAACCACGCTTGTTCTGCGGTACTGATTCATATAGATACACGCATGAAGCACCAAATTCTCCTCCTAGAGCAATTCCTTGCAGAATACGTAGAATAATTAATAAAATTGGCGCCACAATCCCTATCGATTGATAGGTTGGCAATAAACCAATACACATGGTTGGGATGGACATTAGGAGCATGGTTATTGTAAGACTTTTCTTGCGGCTATATCTATCTCCAATATATCCAAAAATAATGCCACCGATAGGTCTAGCTGCGAGTCCGATCGCAAAGGTAGCAAAGGTTAGTATCATAGCTACAAATTTATTGTCCATTGGAAAAAATAAGCTACTAATTATCGTTGCAAGATATGCGTAAAGAGTATATTCGTACCACTCTAAGGTATTGCCAACTGAAGAGGAAATAATAGATTTAATTGTATTTTTTGAGATATTATCCATCTTTAATAATTTTGTTAAGTAAGCGAAAGAAATCTCATAGTATACTGATTAAGACCTTATTGCTAAGAATTTTAATAATGCAATGATATTAATATGCATGATTACGAAGTATGTTTACAGACTACAATCAGCGCGATATTAATCATGGTTCTGTAGCATCTATAATTTCAATCTCTTTTAGGTTTCATTTCTTGAAGCTGGCTTCTTATTTCTTCTATCGTTAAACCTATTATTTTTGCTATAATATTAATATCAAATCCTTCAGCTAACATTTTCTTAACGACCGCCACCTTTTTCTCTTTTGAATTATTCTAATATTTTTAATTCCTGTGATTGTAATCTTGGCAAAGTGAAAACTCTTAAAACCAGGCATTAGATTAGTTCTTTATCTTAATAAACCACAGATCTTGCTCAACAATATTATTGAGCTGTTTGATTTGACGAACTG
>CAMDPW010000040.1 GCA_945905715.1 Rickettsia typhi | reverse complement strand
TTACCATACAAAGATATAAAAGAATTATAGGAAATAAAATGCATTCCAGAGATTCGGCAAGACAACAAAATGAAGCTATAATAGCTGTCTCAATTTTAAATAAATTTACAGCTATCGGAATGCCAATATCAAAACTTGTTGCCTAAATTCTGATTTACAAGGAAGGGCGGACGGTCATGCAACGCCCTTTTAATAATAAATCTTCTCCAAATTGTCCGTAGTGTTCAATAAATTTGAATTCTTCCCCAGGATTAACTCCATATCTATATGATTTATTATTTATATATTGATTAGTTAAATCATATAAATCGTCTGCTTTAGCTAAAAAATATATGTTAAGAATATTATTTGGAACGGTATTTTATGCATGTAGTGCCATTTTTTTTATTATATTGATTATAATTTAACCCTTCTTAAATACCTTCCTGCCGTCATCATCGCTAACTCATCCAAAGAAGTTTTGGCTTTTCAGCTTGGTGATAGGTTAGTTACGATATGAGAGAGGACTACCAAAACGAGCGCGCAGATGTTGTCAATACGCTTAAAGGAGTGAGTCCGTGCAAGTCAAATGCTGTCATATCTCGTCTATTATTCTAACAAACTTCGTGATCCAACGTGAAATGTCGCATAATCTCTATCACTACTACTCTTATAATCGCCATTTCCTCTAAATTCTCTAATCACTCTATATATAACCCTGTCATTTGGTTAACTCAGAAGATTGTGATTGCTTTAGGTATTTACAGTACAGCCTGACACTAACTGGTATTGATCCTAAATAGATTAAAGATAAAAATGATATTGTGACCCATGGCTTTATAAGTAACGCAGTTATTAACAAACCCACTAATGCAAGTGTAATGGTGACATGATCTTGAGCAATCGCTACTTTTTTAATCGAAAATGTTGGTATTCTACTCGCCATAGCGAACGCTATTAAAACCATGTAACAACCAACTAATGTTGGATATTGTAAAATTGGCAGATCTGTCCATTCAAGACTTAACATCATTGGCAATATAACTAAAATACCCCCAATGGTAGAGGGGACTCCTACAAAAAAAGAATCTTGCCACAATTGCTTTTCTTTAGTACTAAGTATCATTGCATTAAATCTTGCTAGTCGTATGGCACAGCAAACAACAAAAACAACTACAAAACCCCATCCTACGCCTTTTGTATGAATAGTATGTAATAACCATAAATACATGGTAATAGCAGGAGCAACACCGAAATTAAGAAAATCTGCTAATGAATCTAATTGCGCGCCAAATTCACTAGTAACTTTTAAGTATCGCGCAACTCTACCGTCAGCAACATCAAGAAAAGCAGCGATTACAAGTAATATTAAGCTATGCTCCCATTTAAAATCCAACGCATACCGCACAGAGGTTAAACCAGCACATACAGCAAGTATAGTAATGATACTTGGGAATAATCGATAGATCGGCAAAGGATAAATATTTTTATTTTTGTCTAAAAATTTGCTTTTTCTTAACATAAAATCACTAATCAATGAGAGCTAATACAGTTTCTCCACCAATTGTTAGTTGACCTTCTAGTACTTGTGCCTTAATCCCTTTGGGTAGATATATATCCATACGACTTCCAAACCTTATAATGCCATATCTATCACCAGCCATAACTTTTTGCCCTTCATGTAAATCACAGACTATCCTACGAGCAATCAATCCTGCAATCTGGACAAACACTATGTCTTGTCCATTTGCTAATTTTAGAACAACTAGTTGCCTTTCATTATGTACACTTGCTTTGTCTAAAGAAGCATTAAAAAATTTTCCATGATGATAATGTAGTTTAGTAATTTTGCCAGTAACAGGTATGCGATTCACATGCACATTAAATACATTCAAAAAAATACTAATTCTTGTGCACTCATCTCCTCCCATATCTAATTCAGCTGGAATGTGTGCTTGTTCTATTTTTTGTACTATACCGTCTGCAGGGCTAAGTATTAAATGATCACCTAGAGGCATGACTCTTTCGGGGTCACGAAAGAAATAAATGCACCACAAAGTTAAAAGTCCGCATATCCAACTTATGGACAGCACTACCGTACCAAGAATTACTGATAATACAGCAAAAATACACACGAATATATATCCATCTTTATGTATGTTTGGTATAAATTTTTTTAGAAAACCCATTGGTCAATCCTTAAAATATTCTCATTATTTAGAGAGTTGATAGGTTTAAGTAAGAATGTATAACCTATTTTGAAAAAGTCTCATTGAACACACAGACAATATCACGACCTCGACGTAACGTCAATCTGCTTGTTACTTTCTCTAACACGATATAATTCCCTACTGTTTGGTAATTCACTATAGCTTCGGTATTATCAGATAACACTTCAAAAAAAGCAGGTATTGGAATATTTTTATTTTTAAACTCAAAGAATGTAAATTCACCATCATCAAAAATTTTAATTGGCGCTATGTCATCTGCGCCACTAATTTTATAATTGAAATTATACTTCTCAGGATGTTTTAGATCTGGGCCAGTTGGAATAGTGGTTTTATTAAAGTTAGTTATATCTGAGGAATCAGGATATAAGAATTTTACTGTAAATACCAATCCTGGATCGTTTATATCAGTTGCAGTGTTGGCATGTAACTCAAAAAAATACATACGCATATTTGTAATAAGCGTCATATTTGTAGTGGCATCTGTACTTATTGGTTTTAGAAATATCTTATTACCAGAAGGTATTATTTGCCAAGACACGGTATCACCCATCGATATAGTCTCTATGGTTTCTTCTGGAGAAAGTTGGATGCTACCTTGATATCCGTAATAACCAGTGTACTTGAATACGTCGCTAGGATGGTAAACTAGTACTCGAATTCTACTATCCATGGACGTTGTGCGTGGCTCTCTTATAGCATACGCTACCGAGGTTGTAGTTAAATAAATGATGAATAAATATCTAAGTAGCGCCATTTTCTTGCTGCTTTACAACTTGTTTTACATCATATTTAGTTATTATGAAGTCTAATTTTGAATTCATTGGTTTTTGATAATTGTAATTACTTAAGTAAAAGCTGAGATTTGCAATCCATGCAGTATGAGAAATAACCTTACCCTTATGATTATTAATAGTAGCAGTAAACTTTACAACTACAGTATCGTCTTCTAATTGCTGTGTATCAATAATATTTATACGAATAGTTTTATGGTCTCTATATAAAACGATAGGACTGTTTGGGTTAGAAATAGCAAGACCTTTGTAATACATATCAAACAACTCTTTAGTCGAGCTTCTGAAAATAAAATTATAACCATAAACGAGATTGTTATAATCATATCCTTCTCTAGCTTTGACATATCTTCCACACAAATACTCAGCAATAACTTGTCTTGTGCTTTTGTCTGGTTGAGAAATACTTGTAATTATGGGATGAACATTAAGAGTATTAGGGAGCATTACTACTGTATTGACTTTTTTTGTCACCGGAAACACGGAGTATAAATTATAAGCGATCATTAAACTGATACATAGAAATAAAACAGCGAGACTCAGTACCATCGAGACTTCTGACAGTGGCTGTAAATACAGCCTATTATACCAATGTCTTGCTTCAAGAAAATACTTGCCGCTATCAATATCTTCCGCAATGAGTTGAGCTGTAGCTTCCATTAAGTCTCAATAAATCATCAACAATAACTAATTAATTGTATCACCCTTTCGAATGAAGTAAAGACCGTTATTTACTCCTTACCATATCTTCAAGCTTTACCCATTTAGTATACTGTTCATCTGTTAGTAAGCCAAGACTTATGGCAGCTTGTCTTAAAGTTAAATTTTCAGAATGTGCTTTTTTTGCTATTTTAGCTGCATTATCGTAACCAATATGTGGGTTTAACGCTGTAACCAGCATCAATGAACGTTCGCAAAGTTGATTTATTCGTTCTAAATTAGCTGTGATACCAATGACACATTTGTCAGCAAAATTCTTGGTGCCATCAGCTATTAAATCAATTGATTGAAGTAGATTGTAAATTATCAGCGGTTTAAATACATTAAGTTCAAGATGACCGGTAGCGCCTCCAAAAGTAATAGATGTATTATTACCCATAATTTGCACGCAAAGCATGGTTATTGCCTCGCATTGCGTTGGATTGACTTTTCCAGGCATTATTGAAGAACCAGGCTCATTCTCTGGTAAATTTATTTCACCAAGTCCACTTCTTGGGCCAGATCCAAGAATTCTTATGTCGTTAGCTATTTTCATTAGGCTAGTAGCTATTACATTTAAAGCGCCAGAAACTTCAACCATAGTATCGTTAGATGCAAGTGCTTCAAATTTATTTGGTGCGGTTTCAAACTTTATACCAGTATACTCAGTTACTTGCTTAGCAAACTCTTCTGCAAAACCTTTAGGACAGTTTAATCCAGTACCTACTGCGGTGCCTCCTTGCGCCAAATAAGACAGTCTTTTCAAGCATGATTTAACCCTATCAATCCCAAATTTGATTTGAGCAACATATCCAGAAAATTCTTGTCCCAAAGTAAGAGGAGTAGCATCTTGTAAATGAGTTCTTCCTATTTTAATAATGCTATCGAATTCTTTTGATTTTTTGTCTAAAGTAGCATGTAAGTAATCTAGAGAAGGCAACATCTTCTTTTGAATCTCTAGCATTGATGCGATATGCATAGCTGTAGGAAAGCTGTCGTTAGAAGATTGATTCATATTGACGTGATCATTTGGATGAATCGGATCTTTTGAACCAAGAGCTCCGCCTAATTTTTCTATAGCAATATTAGAAATTACTTCATTAACATTCATATTAGTTTGAGTGCCAGAACCAGTTTGCCAAACCACCAAAGGGAATTGATCGTCATATTTACCTGCGATAATCTGATCAGCCGCTTCAACAATGAGGTCTCCTTTCGATTTATGTAGTAAGCCTAATGTGACATTTGTAATGGCTGCGCAGCGTTTTACAATGGCCAAAGCTTTCAGCAAGGGAATTGGCATTTTATCAAAGCTAATTTTAAAATTCTCTAATGATCTTTGAGTCTGTGCACCCCAATAGCAATTATTAGGGACTTTCACTTCTCCTAAGGAGTCTTTTTCAATTCTGTAGTCAAGCATACTTTCCTCATTAAATTCTTAATTCACCACCAACTTTCAGTTTTATCAGATCGATAATTTTATCAGATATGCTCTGAATTTCTTCATTGGTTAAAGTATGATCTTGTGCTTGCAATCTTACTGAGATTGCCACTGATTTCTTACCAGACTCTACCCCTTCGCCTTTATATACATCAAATACTCTGACTTCTTTAATCAACTGATCAAGCTTTGTTATGGCTTTAATCATGCTCCCTGCTAAAACACTTTCTTCAACCACAAAAGCGAAATCACGATTTACTGGTTGAAAATCAGAAGATGACTGTCGAGCAGATGTTTGATTAATGTCAATATTTTCAATCAGACACTCAAAAGCTACAACAGCACTTGGAAAATCATATTTTTGTAAAATTAATGGATGGATTTCACCAAAATATCCAACAACCTTACCTTTGAAGTTAAAACTAGCGGAGCGTGTGGGGTGGTAATATGTAGGAAAATTCTCAATGTTCAAGCTGCATTCATCTATATTTACCCCAAAAATAGTCAAAACTCTACATAGATCTGCTTTTGCATCAAACACATCGATACTTCTCGAATCTTTAAACCAGTTTTTTTCATTGACCGCACCAAATCTTGTGCCGGTAATAACATCATTTTGGTGATATCTATCATTTACCCATGAAAATACCGGACCAATTTCAAAGAAAGCTGAGCTTTGCAACGAACGGTTGTAATTTTTTTGTATTGCTTCAAGTAAATTAGGTATCATTGAAGCTCGCATATAGTCTAAATCATGACTGATTGGGTTTGTAATTTGCATTTGCTTGATTATCGTAGTAAAGCTTTCAGCATTTTTTGATGACATAAACGACCAAGTGATGGTATCATTTAATCCATTTTCTACCAGCATTCTTCTAGTTTGGCTTAATAATTTTTGCTTACAAGTAAAGATTTCTCTGGTAAAAGAACTTAATGGCAATTTAAGAGCCTTGATTTTATCGTAACCATACACTCGTAAAATTTCTTCTACTAAATCTTCTGGTATGTTGATGTCGTGACGCCAAGAAGGCACTTGAACTTCTAAGTACTCAGTTTTATCTTCCAAGCTAAAGCCTAAATTGTGCAATATACCTTGTGCAACATCAGGTTTGATTTTTACACCAGATAATAACTCCACTCGGTTTAAATGAAACATAACTTTTTTAATTTTTTGCTTTGTTAAGCCAACTACTACCAGATCACTACAACTGCCTCCGCATATTTCTATAATTAAATTCGTAGCAATATCTATGCCAATTACAACAAATTCTGGATCTAAGCCACGTTCAAATCTTTGTCTGGCATCACTTTCAATCGCATGTTTTCTGCCTGTTGTAGCTATTGTCTTGGCATCAAAGATAGCCGCTTCAAGCAATACCTCTCTAGTTTGCATTGAGCAGCCAGAGTCATTACCCCCCATAATACCACCAATCGCTAACGGTCCTTTATCATCAGCAACGATTATTTCTGTGCCATCAAAAAGGTAAGTCTTGCCATTTAAAGCTTCTAATTTTTCACCATGTTTTGCCTTTCTTACATTTAAAGATCCATGAATTTTTTTAGCATCAAAAACATGTAATGGCCTACTAAAACTATAGCATATATAATTAGTGATATCTACTAGCGCTGAGATTGACTCTTCACCAATTGATTTCAATAAATTTTTTAACCATGCAGGGCTTTCGCAGTTTTTTATATTCCAAAAATACCTAGCAACAAAAATAGGGCAATCTTCAGAGTTTTCAACTTTTACTTTTATTGGACTAGCAAGGTAATTTGTTGGATTTGCTAAAACTTGTAGTGGCTTTAGTTTGCCTATATTAGCTGCTGCAAGATCTCTGGCAATACCATATATTCCGAAGCAATCAGCTCGATTGGAAGTGATAGCCACATCTATTACGGGATCAGCTAGTTCTTGACGAAATTGTATGAATTTTTGACCAACAACTGCTTCTGGTGACAATTCAATGATTCCATCGCCTTTTTCATTTAGTCCAAGCTCTTCAGCACTACATAACATTCCGTAGCTATTTTCTCCACGAATTTTACTTTGCTTAATAAGCATTCCATTACTTGGAATCACTGTGCCAATTTCTGCAAGCACTACTTTAATGCCACTACGAGCGTTTACTGCACCGCAAACAATCTTTACAATTTCCTTACCAGTAATAACTGTACATAATTTTAATTTATCAGCGTTTGGATGTTGCTTAGTTTCTATAATTTCAGCTATTATGAAAGGTGCTAGTTCTTTTGATTTATCACTGATAGATTCTACTTCAATACCTAAGGCAGTTAAAGTTTCACAAATCTGTTCGATTGAAGCTTCTGTATCTAAAAATTTCTTAAGCCATGATAGAGTGAATTTCATTAGTAACCACCACTACTTACTACTGGAGCATCAAAGAAGCTAAAGCCATATTTTTTTAACCATCGTAAATCTCCTTCAAAAAACGCTCGCAGATCAGGAATGCCGTATTTAAGCATAGCCACCCGCTCAATACCCATGCCAAAAGCAAAACCCTGATATTCATTTGGATCAATACCAACATTTGCAAGCACAGCAGGATGAACAATGCCACTGCCAAGAATCTCTAGCCATTTTTCATTTCCACCGATAATAATTTCATTGTTCTGACGTATATAACCGATATCAACTTCAGCTGAAGGTTCGGTAAAAGGGAAAAAACTTGGTCTAAAGCG
This sequence comes from Rickettsia typhi, assembly GCA_945905715.1. Classification (GTDB taxonomy): domain Bacteria; phylum Pseudomonadota; class Alphaproteobacteria; order Rickettsiales; family JABSSG01; genus JAGVLN01. The sequence goes on along the minus strand of CAMDPW010000040.1, from coordinate 3,071 downwards.
AGTTTTAACGTCATTACTTTGAAAAAATATTTGTAAAAATTCTTGTAGACATCCTTTTAGGTGGCCCATATTAATGTTCTTATCGATGCATACTCCCTCAATTTGATGAAACATTGGAGTATGAGTCATATCTGAATCACAACGATAAGATCTTCCTGGAACAATAAACCTAAAAGGCGGCTTGTCTCTTAACATCTCTCGAATTTGCACTGTTGAAGTATGAGTTCTAAGTAATTGACCTCTAACTGGCATATAAAATGTATCATGCATTTGTCGTGCAGGATGATTCTCTGGAATGTTAAGAGCTGTAAAATTATTGTAATCTGAATCAATATCTGGGCCTTCAGCTACGCTAAAGCCCATTGAACCAAAAATATAAATTAACTCTTCAGTGACTTGAGAGATAGGATGGATCCTGCCTTTAACTTGTTCTCTTATAGGTAAGGATACATCTATTTTTTCTGATTTTAATTTTTCTTGTATTGCTTTATTATTTAGAATAATTTTGTGTTGTTCTAGTTTTTTTGTAAGTTGAGCTTTGCAGTCGTTAACAATTTGTCCAAAATTTTTTTTTTCCTCAGGTGATAAAGTGTTTAATATTTTAAATTCTTGAGCGAATAAACCATTTTTCCCGAGATAATCGACACGTTTACTTTCCCACTCTTCCAAGGAGGCAACATTATCAATCGCTTTAACTAAATCTGATACAACTCGCTTAATATCTGTCATAGAATTATAAACTCTACCATCAGTAACAGCTTAAGCTGTCTTTTTCTTAGCTATAGTAGCTTTTACTTTTGTAACAACATCCGCAAATAAATAAGGAGTTCTAACTGCCATATCAGCTAAAACTTTACGATCTAGCAAAATTTCAGCTTGATTTAAGCCATCGATAAACTGAGAATAAACTAGGCCATGACTACGAACTGCAGCATTAATCCTTTGAATCCATAAGCTTCTGAAATCACGTTTTTTATTACGACGGTCACGATAAGCATAGCTTAATGCTTTTTCTACTTTTTCAATAGCCACTCTAAAACAAGTACTTGCTCTACCTCTATAGCCTTTTGCTAATTTGAGAATCTTTTTGTGGCGGGCTCTAGTAGTTTTGCCTCTTTTTACGCGTGCCATTTATTATGTACTCCTTATTAAACTGAGTGATTAAGAATATGGCAAAAATTGTTTTACAATTTTTGCATCAGCTGGACATAAAATGGTAGTACCACGCTGATCTCTGATTTGGCGATTGCTTCTTTTTACCATTCCATGCTGCTTACCAGCTTGTGTTCCTTTTACTAGACCAGAAGCAGTTAATGAGAATCTCTTCTTTGCTCCTGATTTTGTTTTTAATTTTGGCATCATCTAACCTTACATTTAGCTTAAGTTTTGAATTTTGCTCCAGGCAATTGGTTGGCCCTGTTGATCTATGGCCATTTGACCGTTTTCAAGTTGTACTGCCATATATTTTCTTTGAGCACTAATGAATTTTACCGGCTTAACTTTTTGACCGTTATACATTACTGTCTTGGCTATTTCACGCTCAATTGGATTGTTCTTACTTGCGGTCTTAGCTTTTCCCATTATTTCATCTCTAAGTTTCTTTTAGAATTAGTTTTATTTTATTTGATTGAGTAGTAAACTTAACATTAAATCTCTTATAGTCAAGTAGAATGTTATATCGCTATTTTAATCTATACTGTTAGTTAAAATAATTGATACTCGTTGATGCACATGAATTGAAATGCTAGTGATGATAAATATAATTTACTTCTTGGGAGAATTAATAGGAGATGATAATAATACTCGTGGTGTTGCTAGAAATGCAGCTGCATTATATCGCGATTCTGGTCAAGCAGTTACCATAACAGAATTTAAAAGCTCAGTTGAAAACATAGAAGATGCGAGAAAATTAATTATTAGCCTTGATAATACAAGAGATTCGATAATAACTATCTCATCAGGAGAAAGTGGACTAGCACCACTGAAAGCGCTGAAAGCTAGTTTTGGCAAAAAAATTTTTACATCTTGGAGTGCTCACCAACTATCAGGGAGTATGGATTTCACGATCCTTGATCAAATATCATTACCACTAGGTGTGGCTTCGCATGACGTTAAAGTAGCTTTAGGTAGAAAACTAATAGAAACAGTTGGCATACCACATAATTTAACGCGAACAGATCTAGAGAGCGATTACCTCGCATGGAAAGATAAATTGGCAGTCACTAATAAAAAGAAATTAGTAGTAATTTTAGGTGGTGATGCACCTAATCCCGAAGGAAAGCAGCTACTTTATACTACAAAAGAAGCAAGACATTTGGCTGAATATGTAGTAAGCTTAGCAACTAAAAATGACTACTATATCTACATTACGAATGGCCCAAGAACTGGGAGATTTAATGCAGACACTAAGAAAGAGAATAAGATCGCACATCGAGCTGATATAGATATTACTATACCTACTGATGAGGTCTCTACTGCCTTTACTCAAAAGTTAACTGCAAAAGGGGTAATGTACCACTTTATTGATTTTAGATACAACTCTCCTAGTAGTTTTAAAGCTTTATTGAAAATAGCTGATAAAGTCATATTACCAGGGGAGTCCACATCAATGATTTCTGAGGCTAGTGATTTTGTAGATGATATTACAGTTTATCTTACTAATTCGATGAACGTGAATCATTTTTTAAGTGTAGAACAAATAAAACTTACTAGGAGAATTGATGTGCTGGATCTAACCTTCAAACTTAAAGCATCTTTACTTCCTGTCAGTACTTATACTGAGCCTGCAGCATTAACTGTTGCCAAAGGCATAAGAGCAAGAATTGTAGAGCTGATGTTTCTTAGAGAAAAATTGGTTCTGTCGCATTTAAAATATCAGTCAGCAATTAAGTAAAATATTCTTATTAACCCTTGATAGAAAAAATTATCTATATTTTTAGTTCAAAATTCTTGAATTTAGCTTTGGTTATAGTGCTGCGCTCTTAAGGCGTTTGGTAACATTGGATCACAGAAAAATTGCACTTCTTAGAGATCTAGAATTGGTTCTGTCTCTCAAAAACTCTAAAAAATAA
>CAMDPW010000039.1 GCA_945905715.1 Rickettsia typhi | reverse complement strand
TAACCACTTCTTAGAGAAGCTATTGATTGCTAGAGTTGCAATATCACACATCAATTTCACTAGCCTCACTGCATAAAATAGTTTCTGGTTTTAATTAGAAACGATACTGCAGCTAATTGCGCCATAATTGAAAATACAATTAATATTGGAATTAAGGTGTCATATTAGGTAGTCAATAAGTAAACTGGCCGATAAACAAGATTCTCCGTAGCCTGCTGTAAATTTCTATAAGATGAAGCATACCGAGATGTTGCGCTGCGGCAAATACCGTATGTACAAGAACCGCTGGCATGATTGCATGAACTCCCATGGGAAGCGTAATATAACTAGAGGCAGCTCAAATAGTATGCGAGAATATTCAGTATACTGTTATCAATATTGAATAATATTAGAATAAAAATATTGTATCACTTTTTAATGTTGCGAATCAGGTAAAGAAGCGCAAGCATTAAAAAGCATTGTAATGGAAGGTGAAGTCAAGAAACCTGAAGATGTGTTTAGTTTTGGCTTAGACATAAAGAACAAATCTAGCTTATTGAAGATTCTCAAAATCACTTTCTTAAAGAGCAAAACGTAATGTTTTATGTAGAAGATCGCCGTCTACATTGCAAAGGTAGTGAGCTCATAAAATATGGGAAACACAATTCACCTTATGATGATGTTTTTACTGACCATGCAATCGTCATAAATAGATATAGATGTCAAAAATGTCATTATGAATCTACATATACCATTAAAAAGGTTTTAGGTCATTCATTATCTGGCAACTTTAAAGTACAAGCAGAGCTAAAAAGTAATTCTAGTGATAGAGAATCTCAACAAACATTTTCAAATTTTTACATCTGAACGTAGTATTAATAATCATGACAGAATTAAGCAAACATTAGAAGTTGTGGGTACTCTAAGTTAAGAAAATACAAAAGCTAGAGAATAAAGTGATGAGTATAGATCAAGTGGAGGATAGATCGCGGCAGTCATGGATTCAAAGCTACACTTTCCATCTTCGATATTTTTTATAACCACCATCGATATTTATGATTACTTTGGCTGGATCTGTACTCATACTAGTTTTGAAAAAAGTATATTATTAATACAAGCTACCCTGGTAAGTTTAGATCAATTGGTAAGCAGTGCTCATCAAAATCATACATTAAAAATTCCAGAATATGACAAGAGTTGGTATTTTAAAGTTTTGCAGAACCATAAGAAATGATATCGTATTAATTCACAAATAAAATAAATTAATATTATACCCATTCATCAATGCGTTCTAAATGTTCATATTCATTATAAGTAGGTTTATGTTCAAAACTTGGACATATAACATAAATGGTATTTTCATCAAGATAGATCTCTACTAATTTCTTCACTCCATCTTTGGCAGCTTGAATTAACTTTGTCAAATCATGCTTGATTGAAGACAACTTACCTAGTCTGATACCGCTTGCAAGTTGAGCATAAATCAATTCCTGAACTATAAAAGCCTGGAAGTGATCATCTGGTAGAGCATCTCTAAAACCACCTTGCTCAGCAATTAAAGCTTCTAAAGTGAGTTGAGGAGAATGTCCTGTCAAAATATCAATAGATAGTGGTTGCATCCCAGTTTTAAAATCCATTATAGTAACCAAGCCTTTATTGCACTCAACTCGATCAGCTTTTGCGGTTAAGATTATTGGTCCACTTCTAGTATTCAAAATAAATCTTCCTTTAACCTCGCTATATATTTTTTTTGTAGAGCTGTCACGTCTAATATTTTCAAATTCCACCAACCACTTAGCGATTTCTGTAAACCTTGGCAACCAAATATGCGCTACAATAGGACGATTAATAATGTGATTAATATTATGCTGAGCTAATGATAATAATTTACATAAGTATTGCTCTGGTATAAGTTGATGGCATTGCTTATTAAACGCATCTACCACCACATGCACAAAATTACCAAAATCTCGTTGATCAGGCTCTTTATCAATAGGATCTAGGGGCCTTATCTTTAAAATTTTTGCAGCATAGTAGCCATAAGGATCGCGCATCAATTTTTCTATTTGAGTTATAGATATCTCTTTTGGTCGGAAATTCTCTAATGGTTTTGGCATAGCTGGCTGATAACTATTATATTCATTAGGTAAGAATAATTGCTCAGCCCAATATTGTAGTTTGTGTGTTATAGGTTTAACATTCTGTAATTGACCTAACTTGCTAAGCAATACTTCCATCCTAATGATCCACCGTGATGAGATGGTAAGTGCCCCTCTATTTTTTATAGAACGTGTTAATAGTACTTCTGAGGTGTGAGCCAGGCAATAAAAATCAAGAGCTGATAAACCTATCTTGTATTCTTCTGGTGTAAGTCCCAATTCATTACTTAAACTTGTATTCAACCAAGGATCGACTGAAATACTTTCAGGCCACATACCTTCATTTAAGCCAGATAAAATTACTACGTCAAAATGAAGTAATCTACTTTCAATTGCGCTTAAAATCACTATAGATGCATTGCTTGAAACATTGAAATAAAATTTCTTTTCTCCAATGAGTCGTGAAAGTAAGCGCCAATATTCCTCAGAATTAATTTTTTTCTTGTTGTTTCCATAAGTAATAATTTCATTCAAACATTGCCCTACTACTCTACCGACATCATTGTCCCATAGTGTTTTTATGCCTGAAACCATATTATTAGCTGCCAATTCTTCAGCTACTTTAATGTGTGCTAGCAAAACATCGTAAAAAGTAAAATTTATTTGCTGTAACTCAGTACTCAATGGTTTCAGTAAGTTATTTAGATCATGAAGCAAACGTACAATTTGATTGTTATCATTATTTTTGACCAATTCAATTAATTCAGACAATGTTCTAAAATTACAAACGCCTCGCATATACTTTAATTCAAGAATATAAGTAATTTTTAATATCGCAGATTTTTCTTGCCCGAGACTAAAAAACTCATGCTTGAGTAATGATAATAAATTTAGCGCTGAAAAATTATTAACAAATTCAACAATCAATTTCAAAAAAGAAATTTGCTGTGTATTGATTAGCATCATACCATGAGAATTATTTATTACGATATCCCATAGTTGCAACATGTTTTGTAATCTGAGTGACAGCTCACTATCATTACTAATGACAGCTATGGTTTTATTTTCTGCTAATGCTTCTCGTATTTTTAAACCAATAACCTTTACTTCCTCGTGCTGAGTTTGACATTCAATAAATTTAAAATTACCTAGATCTTTCAAATGTTCTGCGTTCATCTCCTGCCACTTACTGACTGTTAGAGAAGTACGCATCATTTCGTATAAAAATTTATGTCTTGCATTTGTTGGAACTTGGCCCATCGTCCATGATTTTATTTGCGTAGAATTTATACCAATCTCATTGATTAAATTAGTTAAATAAAAAAATGGGTGGTAGCCGTCTAAAACCTGTTGTTCTTCTAGAAAATTATCATGAGAAAAACCCCTTAAAATCACATAACCATTTGATAGAGATGCTAAAGTCTTAAGAAGTTTGGCAGTAGATTTAATACTACCGCTAGAACCAGCTGCAATAACAGGATAAATTGGCGGCTCTTGTAACCACTCTTCAAGCAATTTGTTTACTTGTAGATTTCGTCGCTCAACAAAATTAAATTTATTCTGTTGTTTTACTATAGTTGGCCATTTTTTACCTAATAAATATAAATATTTCATTAGCATAATAATATGCTGGGGAGTATCTCCAAAAGTTAGTTGTGATAATGCAGAAATAGACACATTATCCTTATGTAATCTTATCAGTAATCTCCTTAAGGATTGAGCGATATCGATTGCTTTGAGAATTGGGACATCTTCAAATAAACTACACAGTAATGATAATTCTTCAGTTGCTGTAAAGGATTGTATGGCACTTAAGACAAAGTTATCAAATGATTTTCCAGAATAAACTTCATCTTCTTCAGCATCTCCGATAGGCAATATTCTTGGTAACAACACTGGTATATCACTTTGTGCTAAAAATAAATCAATTAATCTAGTGCACGCTCTTTGCGAAGGAAGAAGAATAGTTAAATTAGCTAAAGTCTCATCTGGAAATTTTTCTGATATACCATTAATGAGGGATGGTAAAAAATCTTGTGCTGGTGAAATATAAAAAAGATTCATTACCAAAAATGCATTAAAGTTTTTTTGTGCAATCTATTTTTTTATTGAAATCGAGAGCTCTGTACTCGCTAGCAAAATACAGCAAAGGACTATCTTGGTTTTGTTCAACTAAATTCACAACCTTGCCAATAAAAATAGTGTGATCTCCACCATCATATTGATTATAAATTTCACATTCAAGAAAAGTGATGCAGCCTATAATTGCTGGTGAAGTAGTTATTGTATCTTGCGAAGTTTCGACTTCGAGCCAATTTTCTTCTAATGGTTTTGCAAATAACCTAGATAAATAAGACTGCTTTGTAGAGAGTATATTTACTGTGCAATGCTTACTTTGAATGAAATAAGAATAGAAATGCGAGATTCTTTTTAAACTAAACAATATTAAAAAAGGGTCTAGAGAAACTGAATTTAATGAATTAACTGTCACTCCAATTTTTTTATTATCTGGTGCTAGCGTAGTAACTATTGCAACTCCAGTAGCAAATTTTCCCATACATCGTTTAAAGAGTTTTATATCTGGTTTCATTTTGCATATTTATTAATTGCCAAAAGTTATATTAGCAATTATTTTATTAATATAACAAGTAATATATTTAGCAGTAACATGATTTTTTAGAGATACTCATACTCTTAAAAAAGAATTGTATCAAACTTTGCTAAGTAATAGTGATAAATTAGGATCAAAACTCTTTGGAAAATCACCAAAATTTTAAATTACTGAGGTTATGTTATTTGCCTCAACTAGCCAAGTTGGCGTATATAGCTTATAATATTTACTTGCTCTCAAAATAAAAACTTTAGTTGTTTACTATAGTAATAAAATAGATTTTTCTTACCCTTTACTCGCGTTCTGTCATACAAGCATACTTGTTAGTTATAGAGTAAAATTGAAAAATATCATTTTTTTATTTCATCTATTTATTACTTGTTTAACTATGAGCAATTTTTTATTCATACTAAAAAGTTAGCGTGCTTCAGTTTAGCTTCTGTAATAACAAACACTGAAAGTTGTAAAATATATGAACAAAACATAGTGAGTGCTTTATTAAAGACGGAACAAAGCATGCAAGAGCAAATCAATACAAATTTAACCTTATAATTTACGACCGACCTTTAATATATACTCTCGATCTAGATAACAATGTGACTACAATAACATTTATCTAAAAATTTCAATTCTTTCCAGTGTACCCCCGCCAACCCATGAAAAAAGATAACCTATTCACACTGATGACTTAGCAATGACTGATATTCGCTGTCTAAACAACCGTAAACTTAAAAATAAATTTATAATTTAACTGGCAGAAAAGCCATAACATATTACCAGAATGGTAGAGTGTACTTATAAATCTTTAAATAAAAAGTCAATTATTATTCAAACAAGATTATTAGCTTGATTAATGAACATATTAGGCAAACTACTATTAAAACCAGAAATAAACAGTAATATGGTTCTGCACATGAATCAAGATGTAAACTTTGATTATGACAATGCAAGCAAGGATTTTGGTTAGGACGCGAGATTTTTTATCTAAAAATCTGTAATACTCCTCAACGCAAGTATGATCTGTTGATCAGTATTTTTTATAAGAAACACCTTATTTTGCTGGCTATGACCTTTAATGATGCTAATGTAAGATTTAGCCAAATTTAATTTTTTAGATAGCAACTCAATAATTGCCATATTTGCCTTACCATCTTGAGGTATCGCGGTCACATAAATTTTCAGTTGATTACCCTCAGATGAGATTATGGTTTTGCCTATTGTATTTTGTGATGATTTTGCTGTAGCTTTAACATATAAATAAATGCCATCTGACTTTATTTGAAAAGGATATAATTCTTTGAACATAAAATTTCAATTCATCAAAAATGATCGTATAAGAACTAATTTAGTAGTGCTGCTATGTTTGGTGTTTTGTCTGCCATCTTGGTCAGCAAACGATATCAACTTATCTTCTAGAGTGGAAAGCGTTATCGCCCGAGAAGGAGACTTGAATGTTGGTATCTTAATCAAAGAATTAAATAATGGAAAGATAATTTACGAACGCCACTCCCATCGATTATTCGTGCCTGCTAGTGTAGTGAAATTACTTACTGCTTATGGAGCTCTGCATTACTTAGGAGTTGATTACAAATTTAGCACTACTTTGCTCACAGACAATAGCAATATAAAAGATCATGTTTTATCAGGTAATTTATATTTAAAATTTACTGGTGACCCTTCCTTAACAAATCAAGATCTAAGTACAATCTTTGCAAGCCTGGAACAGCTTGCTATAAAGCAAGTAAACGGCGATATCATTATTGATAGCAGCTTATATCCTGATCATAATAGCGCAGTTGGAGGTTTTACCTGGAATGACCAACCATTTTGTTATGCAGCGCCCAAAACCGCAATAGTTATAAATAACAATTGTGCAGAGGCGTGGGTACAGACAAGTAAAATAGGAGCTCCAGTCAATATTACAAACAAAAGAGATGTAGTACTTGCCATAAGTAATAATATGAATACAGCTGAAGCAAACAAAAAAAATTGTCTTTTTGAATCAAAATATCTAGAACAAAACCAGTATGAAGTTTATGGATGCATGCCAAAAGAATGGGATAAAGTAAGACTAAATTTTGCCCTACCTGATAACCATAAAATGATATCAGACTACATTAACTCAATATTTCTTCGAAAGCACATAAAGCTTTCTGGACGCATTATTTCGGGACTCGCGAAAGGTAGAGTGATGATATATCGCCACCAGTCTCCACCTTTAACCGAGCTACTTAAAGTCGTATTACAAGATTCTAACAACGTTGCTTCAGCCAATATATTCAAAGCCATGGGGGCTCAATATTCTGGAGAAGAAGCAACTGACAAAAATGGAGTAGCAGCTATATACAATTTATTAGATAAAGAAGCGATCAGTCGTGATGAACTTGCTGTTTATGATGGTGCTGGCGAATCATGGTATAATTTAATTTCACCGTACGTTTTAGTATCAATACTCGAACATATATATCAAAATAAAACTTTGCATGCGCATTTGCAAGAGCTACTACCTACTTTCAATGAAAATGGTACTGTTAAAAATCGCACATTTGATAATCCTAATTCCCAGTACTTAGTAGCTAAGACTGGTACGTTAAACCATACCTCAGCTCTAGCTGGTTATTATTTACCTCCTAATCAACCTCATTACGCCTTTGCTATTATGATCAATAATTATCTGACTGACCACTATAAAATAAAAAAACTTGAAGATCAATTGCTTGATATGCTATTAAAATAGTTGTAAAAAATACAAATCTTGGCAAACATGCTGACACCTACAAGAAAAATAATTGCTGCTACAGTCCTCTTAAGGGTTTTTTCAGAAAATTTATAACTAAAATTAGAAGAGATTATAATACCGATTATACTACCAGATACAAAGTAAGTTGCCACTTCCCAATCCATATTATGATCTAAATAAAAATGCGTTGTTGCACTAATCGAAGACGATATTGCTATCACTAACATTGAGACGGATGCAGCCTGTTGCATGGAAAAAGATAAATACAAAGTTAAAGCCACAACTATTATTATTCCACCACTAATTCCAAGCAAACCATTAAGGAAACCCGCTACTACTCCGATTAAACAAAAAATAATATAACGTTGCTGTTTAGCGTAATAAATTTTATTAACGCCGATACGTGAAGAATCCCACCAAACAACTAAACTGATGACAACAAAAAAAAATGCTAGCAGAATTGTAAGTATTTCAGCTGGCATTTGATAATTCATCTTTGTACCAATGATTGAAGCTACTGTGCTGCTAATTGAAAGAATAGTGCCAGCCTGCCAATCAATGACTTGTGTTCTAAAGCGTTGTAAAAGACCAAATATTGAGGTGAGACTTAAAGTAAGTAAAGTGATACCAATTGCTTGATGCACAGGAATGCCTAAGCCGTACATAAGAAATGGCGTAGCCAAGATCCCACCCCCCGCTCCAGTAAATCCAAAGATAGCACCTGAAATAAAACCTAAAATTATAGCGTCCATGGTAAATGACTTAGTATTCAGTATTTAAAATAATTGTTATAATTTTGTATGTTCTAGTCTGGTTTGTAAGTATTATTAAAAAATAATCAACATGCTTTCTTATAATTATTACATGACCTCCTATTTATTATGGTTATCTAAACCATGACCACATCATCATTTTTTATAACGGCAATTACAGTGCTATAAAAAATAGCCAACATCACTATGGTAAAAACACTCTCCACAAAAAACTGTCCTTGATACTTACTGCCTTTAAATAAAGAAAAAATTGCTTTATCTATCTTGTACATGGTATTCCTTAATAATTTAGCACATTACTTGAAATTGCAAGAATATAAAAATTCTACATCAATTTATGCATTTACAATACTATTACAACACTTGAGTACTTGCTATGCGACTCTTTGGAGTCACCTTCGCTTTCTGCTTATTGCTTGGTTCCTTAATCAATTTTTTTAGTTTGCGAGCGACAGCTTTTAGGTTGGATTTGAAATTTTGTATCTTTTGAGGTTTTTGCATTACCTCTAAATACACACCTCTTCCCTTCATAGACTCGCCAATACTTATTGCAACTTTCTCTAAATTCTCCTCTTTTGACCTAGTATTTTTAGACTCTATTGTGAGTGCAACCACTTTCTGACTCATTGCGACAGATATTTTTCTTGCTGCTTTTGTGCTAGTTAAGATCGCTAAATCATTTTTGTTAAACTCAGGATGTGTAATACTAACAGGCCCAGTAATTGCTTTTGATGTCTCTATAGCATTGAGTGTTATTCTAAAAAGTAGCCTCAAAAATCTTAGAAAAATATTAGGTCTAGCTGGTAAAGCAAAAGTTTCATTAGTCAGTGCTCTGCTAGCATTTATATCCATGCCCAAAGCCTTACTTCTAGCTCGAATATATTCTTTTAAAACACCTTTAAAAGCTAACTTTTCCTTGATCATTTTAACCCATATAATACCAGCGTTATGTTTAAGTCCAATACCCTTTGCAATCATCATTTTTTTATACTGAATCTTAATTTCATCTATACGTGACTGACTGATGAATTTATTATTTTTTCTATCTAAAATAACCTTATCAATATCAATCTGCATCTGCATAAGTTGTGCTACATCTTGCATTTGTTGCTGCCCTTTAGTGCAATCTTCATGAATGTTATTAAAAACCTGAGCTATTACAGTTGAAGCTGGCAATGAAGCGCTAATTCTTTTGGAATTAATATTATTACTTATAGCTATAAGCGACTTTTTAACATGCTCTAAAACAGACTTAGTATTAAAATGATCTTTTTCTAGCTCTTGTGCAAGCTGCATAAATGATTGCTTAGACTCTGCAATTCCTTTTCCAAGATTAGGAGAGCTAGCAAGATCCTTAAAGGCGTCAATTAACTCTTGAGATGGCACCATACCCTCATAATAATTCCATAATTTAGAAACTCTTCTCCAGGGATAAAGATGACTCACAGTTTCACGATTTAAAAAATCTAAAATCCAATTATTTTTATTTCTAATGCCTCCACCGAATACGACTGAAGAACTTACTAAATCATTAAAAGCGTGGCCAAAATCTATACGTACATTTCTAATTTGCATTTTGTTATCCTTGGTTACAATCATGTTGCCAGGATTCAGATCATGATCACGAATCAGTGCTGAAAGAGCAATACCCTTAGCTAGATCTTGACGCAATACAAGATCTTCATTTCCTCCTATGTTAAATTGCTTAGAGGTAATGGGATTTTTAGTAACAATCCTAATAAATCTAGTGTTTGTTGACCTACCTCTAAATTTTATTGCATAGTCAGTTAACGCACCTCCCTCTACATTCTCCAAGTAACGCGAAGCTGCTAAAATACTTCTTCTATCGGCATCATAAACCAAATAAACTTCAGGAACCAATTGCGTTTCTGAGTTCATTAACGCTCTACCTATGCCTGAAGCAATTATTTCAGCAAAATTCTCTCTATCTACCCCATCAGCCTTTAATTTTCTTTGCCACTCTGCATCAAGAATTGAACTTTTAACTTGATAATATTTACCATCTAGATTGCTTTTAGTTTTTCTACTTCCTGTGGACCCGCCAGACGAATATGTCTTAGCGCCTTGAAAATGATCTCGATATAGTAGGTAGCTAGTCCTAGCCATTATTTATGATGTCTTTAATGTTTTTTATAATGGTAAGTAATATGTGATTTAAAAGCAATTTTTTTGTTATGAAATCTAGAATTTTAGACTAACATAGATAATACTTAGTCACAGTTAGGAGTAAAAATTATGAGTATTTTTATCGGTTTAAACCAAAAAGTCATTTCAAATTCATCAAATGAGCTTTCAAAGCTATTGGCAAGTACCTATACAATTTATCTACAAACACAAAATTACCATTGGAACGTAGTGGATAAAAATTTTTATATGTTGCACTCATTTTTTGAAGATCAATATAAGCAACTTACTGAAGCGCTAGATGAAATAGCTGAAAGGTTACGCATGCTAGGTAAGTATGCGCCAGCTAAATTTTCAGAGTTTCTAAAATTAGCTACGATCTCAGAAAATGAAAAACCTAAAGATTCTAAAAATATGATTATGGTTTTATTAAAAAATCATGAAACGATCATTGCTGAAATTCGAAATTCTTTAGAAATACTTGAAGACAGTAAAGATGTGGGTACAATTGACTTATTTATAGAGCGTCTCAGAGCGCATGAAAAGATGTCTTGGATGCTACGAAGTCACTTAACGTAATAAAATTAATTATTGTACCTACATCAATATTAATTACCGTATTGCTCTACTCCATTGCTCGCTCGTCATAAACTACTAGACCCCCAATGGACTTAGTGTTTGAAGTTTTATAAATATACGAGTCTAAACCTTACTCAAGATAGGAAAATTAGCCTGAGATTCATGCATGCATGATGCCCCCCCTAGCTCTGATCATTTGGTTAAAGTAAATGCGTTAAGATACTGAAAACAAAGGCTGGTAAAACCAACAAATGGATGTAAGTGACAAATTTAAAATGACTAAAGGTAATATTAAATAAATTATGCAAGGAGTTAAAGACGGGTGGCGTATTGAAAAT
>CAMDPW010000038.1 GCA_945905715.1 Rickettsia typhi | reverse complement strand
CTACTATTCTCTGCTTCATACCTGATTTTATCTGATCTATTACTCTCAATCTAAGATCGTTACTATATGCTTTTGTGGTCATGTGTTTTTGATTTTACTAATAACACATCGTAACATCTGATTTAAGTTAGTTTATTATATAGGGATTGATTTTAAGAATATTTTAGATTTGATCTTTAAGAACATCCCTAAATCTCAATTATTCTCACAGCAAAATATTTATAACAATAATGATCCTAAAGATTTATTAAATACGCAATAAAGCCATACTTCTCTTGTAACGTATAAAAGATAAAAATCTAACTTGATGCGCATACTAAAAATGCTCAGATTAGAAAATTGTTGTTTAATATATCAATATATTATATATATAAAAAGTAGATTGGGTTATATAGTAAAAAATTAATAAAATGACATTTCAATATCACATCTTGATCGTCACTGCTCTAATTGTTCAATCATTACGGAGTTAGCATCGTATGCAGAAAAAAATGATTATATTATTAACCGCGGTATTTTTTACTTTGGCTTGCAATTATCATCAGCACGATAAGATTGCAGGGAATCAGTCGTCATTGAGTAATGGAAGCACTACTTCTGAGCTTACAGAAGAAGAAGAAGAATGTCCTTGTCACAAATGAATAGGATACAATCATTAAATGCTCAATCATGAGTAACTACTGAGTCTCTTGTAGACGTGATTTCTAGAGATTTACTCACTTCTAGTCAACTGAAGTTTTCTTTGATACTTCGAGGGATAATAATTTTATGTATTTTTAGGTTGTTGTAAGTATTTTTTGGCAATTTTATAATCATCAAACTCAAAAACTCTATCTCCAACAATTTGGTATGCCTCGTGACCTTTGCCTGCAATTAATAAAACATCTTGTGTTGAACTTATAGCTTTGACTGCATATTCTATGGCATGTTCGCGATTACTAATCTCAATAGCTCTTGGGCATTTTTTTAATATTTCATCTCTAATCAGCTGCGGATTTTCATTTCTAGGATTATCATCTGTTACTATAACTAAGTCACTGTATTTATCAGCAATTTCTCCCATTATTGGTCTTTTTACTTGATCTCGATCTCCTCCACAACCAAATACAACTATTAATTTGCCTGCAAAACTTCCACGTAACACTTGTAGAGCTTTTTCTAGAGCTTCTGGTTTATGAGAGTAATCAATAAAAATATTGCTGTTTTCAATTTTTTGCATCCTACCGGGAGCTGAATGAAGTGCGCTTACTACAGGTAGTATTTCAGATAGTGCAAAACCGCATGCTATAACTAATCCAATTGCACACATAATATTATATGCTTGAAAATCCCCTGTGACGTTTGGAAAAGTTAGATAGTAATTTTCCTTATTTGCGTATAGATTTACTTTTAACATAGTAGGACGCTGTTCTATCAAGGTTATTTTGAGATACTCGCTGTTATAACCGTAGCTAATAATTTGTTGTTTGCGTTTTGTACATATTGATGCAATCTGTTTGTATTCTTTTATGTCAGCATTAATTATAGCAAATGTATTATCAAGTAAAATCCGACTAAATAAAGACATTTTAGCTAAAAAATATTCATCCATAGTATGATGGTAATCTAAGTGTTCATGTGAAAAATTAGTAATAGCAGCAGCTTTAAGTTTTATATGATCGAGACGGTGTTGATGAAGGCCGTGACTAGAGGCTTCAAGAGCAACGTAATCAATTTTTTTTCGAGATAGGTGTTGAAGTATTTTATGTAGTTGCGCTGTACTTGGTGTAGTTAGTTTACTATCGATAGTGAAATGATCTGCGATTACGCCTAAAGTGCCAACTGAAGCGGATGTTTTTCTAAGTAAATGTATTATTTGTTGAAAAAAATAAGCAACCGAGGTTTTACCATTAGTACCAGTTATAGCAACTATATTAGATGGCTTAGGAGTGTAAATAGTTGCAGCAATTTCAGATAAAGCAATTCTTGGCTCTGCTACTTTAATGAATGACATTTGTTGATAGCTTGGAGAAATAATAAAATCGTTGGCACACACAATAATCTTAGCACCTTTATCTATTGCGCTTTTGATGTATTTATGTCCATCTTCTTTGAAACCTTTTATAGCAACAAACACGCTGTTTTCATCAACTTCTCTTGAATCTTCAGTAACATTTGTAATTTTGTTGAAATCAATGCTAATCATTACAAAGAATCTTTTTTAGTGCTATGTTCAACATATAAGAGATTGTTTATTTCATTAATCTCGTCTCTTTTATGAATGATACCTTTAAGATTAGCAATGCGTGTAATAATCCTTCCAGTAGCAGGAGCGGAAACCCAACCTCCAGTTGCAAATCCAAAAGTGTCTTTGTTTCCCTTAGGTTCATCTATCATAATTAAAATAGTGTATCTAGGATTATATATTGGAAAAGCCGACAAAAAAGATGATATTCTAGATTTCTCATTATAACGACCATTAACTAATTTATTAGATGTAGCAGTTTTACCACCTGGAAATAGCCCTAATACATCTGCTTTTTTTCCGCTACCTTCAGTTACTACTAAACGTAATAGTTTGCGCATTTTTTCTGAAGTTGATGATCTAATAACCTGTTTACCATTTAGCTCTTCAGAAGTTGTTTTTATAATTGTGGTTTTTGGTAATACTCCACCATTTACCATTGCACTCATAACTCCTACTACGTGCAAAGGAGATACTGCAATACCATGACCATAAGAAATAGTAATAGTGTTAAGATCGCTCCATTTAGATATTTTTGGATATGCTGGTACGGCTTTTTCAGGTAACTCAATATCAAGAATAGATAACAATCCAAAAGAATGCAGAAATTTATATTGATTTTCTTTGCCTAGCTCTAATGCTATTTGTGCGATCCCAATATTTGAAGAGTACATCAAAATTTCTGGTACAGATAGCCAACCGCCTTTACCTCTATAGTCTGTAATATTAAATCTAGCGTACTTAATTGAACTGCTCACATCGTAAACATCATGAAGGTTAGTAGTTTTATTATCTAATGCCATCGCCATAGTAAAAGCCTTGAACATGGAGCCCATTTCATAAGCACCAGCTGTACATTTATTAAACATCGCTTCATCTGAGTGTATTCCTGGGTTGTGAGGATTAAAATCAGGTAAGCTGACCATAGCTAAAACTTCACCAGTTTTTGAGTCTTGAACGATGCCAACAGCACCTTTAGCATTAAAAGTTGCTACTGTTTTAGTTAGCTCATCATGAATAATACTCTGTATACCTAGATCTAGCGATAATTGTAATGGTTTAGGTTGGTGATTTCCGTAGTACTTGATCTGATCATTAAATTGCTTTTCAACTCCAGCTAATCCGTTACCATCAAGTCCAACATATCCAAGTACGTGCGAAAATATTGAACCGTTAGGATAAGCTCTTTTTTCGCCAGTTTCAAAGTATATTCCAGGTATACCAAGATCATTTACAAGTTGATGTTCCGTTGGAGTAATATTGCGCTTAATCCATATAAAAGATTTTTTGGATTGCAGTTTGGTTTTTGCTGCCGTTAAGTCTAAATTAGGTAGAGCAGATTTTAGTTTTTTGGCAACATCCTCAACATTGCGAATAATATTAGGATTTGCATAAATAGAAGAGGTAACTAAATTCACCGCTAATAAATTACCATCTCTATCGATAATATCAGTACGTTTATAATGTATTTGTCTATTAGTAATTTTCTCTTTAGAGACTTTATTGTTAATAAGTATAGTTAGATCAAAAACGCGTACTGCAATAATAATATAACACAACGCAAAAGTCAGCATAACTGCTAATAGTCTGCTAGATGTGATTTCAGTGTAATGAAAAGATGTGTCTTTATGAATTCTATTCAAGACAAAAACTAATAGTTTTTTTAGAGGAAATAGTAAATGAGCAATTTTACCTTGCTTATAAGACATAGTATCACCTACTCTTTTCAGTTTTTTGCAAGGTTAAAGATGCGCTGCTTTTGCTAATTTTATTACGATTAGTAAAAATTTTTTCGCGTGATTTATAGTGCCAATTGGTTTTTGGTTGGAAAATTGCTATAACTTCCTTATGTTCACCTGAGACAAGCAAATGAATTTTGTCATGCGATTTTTTACCAAATACTTCAATGTTAGATGTTTTTGACTCATTTAAAGCTAAATACTTAGCTGCAAGGTATTTTAGCCTATCACCTTTATTTAAATAGGCCCATTCAGCTTTTAGAACTTTAATTTGACTGAGCTCTTTAGTTTTGGCTTTCTCTAAGCACGCTACGCTCTCTTTAAGATTATGTACATAAAACTTAATGACAACTAATGAACAAAAACTAAGAAAAATTACTGTTACATACAACATTGTAGTGCGATTAAACATAATCTTTCTCCTTATTAATGCGGACAGCTGCACGAACTTTTGCTGAACGAGATCGCGGATTGTGTTTTATTTCTTCAATTGTAGGTTTACCAAACTTATTAATAAGCCACTCAAAAGTTGGTTTGAAATTAGTATCAGCTTCAAAAGGTAAGTGTCTAGAGCTCGGTGGTTTAGGTTTTACGCGCTCATTAATAAATGCTTTTACTATACCGTCTTCCAGCGAATGAAATGATACGACTACGAGTCTACCATTTTCATTAAGCAAGCGTTCTGCTGCAAATAAAACTGATTTTAATGCCTCAAGTTCATCATTCACAAAAATTCTAATAGCTTGAAAAGTCTTGGTGGCAGAGTCTATTTTATCTTTCCCTCTTGGAACAACCGATCTAATCAAATTTGCAAGCTGTAAAGTTGTTTCAATCTTGGCAATTTTGCGTGCTTCAACAATTTTTTTTGCAATTTTACGAGATCTAATTTCTCCACCATAATGATAAATAACATTAGCTAATTCTTCTTCGTTGCTACTATTTATAAAATTATAAGCATCTGCACCGTGTCTACTCATTCGCATATCAAGACGTGAATCATGCATAAAAGAAAAACCACGATCCGCTGTTTCAAGTTGCATTGATGACACTCCAAGATCAAGTACAATGCCATCAACCTCTTGAATGTTTTGCGCTGACATTAGCTCACAAAGATCAGCAAAATTTCCTTTGATAAATTTGAATCTGTTCCCAACTTGCATCTTTAGTCTGTTAGCAAAATATTCAACCTCTGGATCCTGATCTATGGAATATAATATGCAATTAGTAGCTGCTAAAATTGCTTTGCTATAGCCACCAGCTCCAAATGTACAGTCTATGTATACTTCCCCGGCCTTAGGTTGGAGATATTGCAAAGATTCACTAAGCATTACTGGAGTATGTGTGGTAGTATAAAAATTAGACATTATTCTACCCCTATATTATCCTTTTTAGTTAAGCGTAATAATAGTTTTTTTTGTTCCGCTACAGCTTTAGACTTATTGTAATGTTCTTGAAATAATTCAGGTTGCCAAATTTCAAATGTTTGGCCCTTACCAACAAAACAAGCTTTATCTTGCAATTCCGAGAAATCGAGTAATGTTTCAGGTAGAATGATTCTTCCTTCTCTATCAAAAGACAACTTAACGCTTCCACCAAGAATGACAGTTGCAAACGCATCACGCTCATCAGAATATGGATCTAAGTTATCAATACTAGCACTCATGTGAATTATACGGTTATAACTACATGCTTCAATACACTGATTGCCAATGGATTGATAGGCTATAACCCCAGAAAAATTTGATTGAGCTAGCAGTACTCTGAAGTTAGATGGCACAGAAACCCTGCCCTTTCTATCAATTTTATTTATGTAGGTAGATAAAAATAACATACAAATTTTTAGACATTATGTGTTTTTATGTGAAACAATACGATTAAAATGGTTAATTTTGGGTTAACATGGGATTGCATGGTATATTATGGAATAATAATACAATATTCAAGCTAGAAATGAATAAAATTTCAAAACAATGTAAGGCTGTGCTTTTCTAACAATGACTTGTAACCATAAATAGAAAGTCATCGAGATAAAGAAATACGCCCTCTTTACTTCGAGTAGTAAAATAAAATATCAGAAAAAACCGTTGATTAATTTGCAAAAGGATAATATAAGCATTTCTAGTATTACGGGGCATAGCGCAGTCTGGTAGCGCATCTGGTTTGGGACCAGAGGGTCGGGAGTTCGAATCTCTCTGCCCCGACCATTTAAAAGTAAATTAATGCTTTCAGGACCAGAATTATCTTCTAAAATAACAAATCCTACATCTGTTGCTATATTGTTACATGGGTATGGCGATGATGGCAAAGGATTCCTGAGTCTAGCTCAAGCATTGCAACCATTTTTACCTAAAACCCATTTTTTGCTACCTAACGGAATTGATCCATTTGAGAATGCACCATTTGGTCGGCAATGGTGTAGTCTACAGGATATGTCTGAATCAACTATGATTAAAGGATTATATATAGCAGAACCGCAAATTAATGAGTTTATTGATTATCAATTACAAAGATTTGGACTAGAAGATAATAAGCTTGCATTAATTGGCTTTTCGCAAGGAGCTATTGTTGCCATTCACGTTGCTTTGAGAAGAGCGATTCCAATTGCTGGTGTTATAGGTTTGTCTGGTATGTTAATTGCTCCACAATTATTAAAATCAGAACTGAAATCAAGACCGCCAGTGGCACTGGCCCATGGAATATTTGATGATGTTATACCAATCTCGGCCATGTATAGTACTGTCAGAGCTTTGAAAGCAGAAAATATAGCAATAGAAACATTAATTGAATCTACAGGACATTCTATCAGTCAAGAAGGGCTTAGTTTTGTTGTGCGCACTCTTAAGCATTATTTGAGTTACTAAACTATGACAAATAGTGGTAGATTGTTTAACTCATTTGGCAGAAAGATAGGCAAAAGATTAGGTCAGGAAAGTAAAAACCTTATCAGTAATGTTTTGCTTAATTATCAGGTGGATTTGCCAGAGCTAATGCGATCTACACAAAAATTATATCTTGAAATAGGCTCTGGTAACGGTGATTATGTGGTAAAATACGCCTTAAATAACCAAGATACTATTTGTATAGGTTGCGAACCTTATTTGAATGGCGTAGCAAACACTATGAAAAAAATAATAGAACATAATATTACTAATATTAGAATTTGGTCTGACGATGCACGTATCTTACTTGATCAGTTACCAAACTCAATGTTTGATTGTGCATATATTTTGTTTCCTGACCCTTGGCCTAAAAAAAAACAACATAAACGTCGATTAATTAGTAAGGAATTTATTGAAGTTTTGCATAATAAGCTAAAACCACAAGCTCAATTAAATATAGCTACTGACCATGAAGATTACGCTAAATGGGTTTTGGCCTATATGCTAGAAAGTAAAGTTTTTTGTTGGCAAGCTAAGTCTGCAAATGATTGGCTAACACCTTTTGAATATATAAGCACAACTAAATATTACAAAAAAGCTGAAAGTAAAAATCTTTTGTCGTATTTTTTTAGATTTATCAATGATAAAATCAATTAAGTGGTTATGAATTATAAAGTCAACAAGACTATCATACTACGTTACGCTTTTTTTATTAGTAATTATAATTAATTTTACTTGCATTACTACTTCTTATGATATACAATGACCTTGAAAATTTAAGTATTTGTCGCCTGCCTAATTATGGGTTCTGTGATTTTTTCGGTTTTATACCACAAATGTCCTTTAGCGTTAGAATACCTTTCGGTTTTACTGAATGAAATTTTTACCTTGCAACCGCAAGATTTATATTAATGTTTTAAGGAGTTCTTTATATGAATACTGGTATAGTAAAATGGTTTAACCCGAACAAAGGGTACGGCTTTATCCAACCTGAAAATGGTGGTAGTGATGTGTTTGTTCATATCAGCGCACTGGAATCAGCTGGCATTAGAAGTCTGAATGAAGGGCAACGTGTAAGCTATGAACTTGTAACTAACAAGGGTAAGGTTTCAGCTGCTAATCTAAAAGCTTTGTAAGAGTGTTACTAAAAGATTTTCTCTTTAAAGGTCTGCTTTAACTAAAAACTTAAGGCAGACCTTTTTTCAATATATATATATATATATGATTATGAATTTTTCGCAAATGGAATTGCCACCTTTGGTGTTACAGGCTTTGAATGATGCTGGTTTTAGTGAGTCAACGCCAATTCAAGCAAAAACTATACCTATTGCCCTGAAAGGCAATGACATAATAGGCTCTGCTCAGACTGGTACAGGTAAAACTCTTGCTTTTGCTATTCCGGCAATAAGTAAGTTGCTTGCTGTACCTACAGGCACTGTTTTAATCTTAGCTCCTACTAGAGAGTTAGCGCAACAAGTGCATAGTAGCATAAAGCAACTATTAGCAAAAATTCCTAAAATTAATACCGCATTATTAATAGGTGGTGAAAATATTTTTAAACAATTTGGCAAATTAAAAATTAATCCCAGAGTAATAGTAGGAACACCAGGTAGAGTAATTGATCATTTAGATCGTAAAACCTTAAAATGTGACAATATAATGCTCTTAGTCTTGGATGAGACAGATAGAATGTTTGATATGGGTTTTAGTATTCAAATTGAGAAAATTATCAGTCAAATTCCTAAAAAACGTCAAACATTAATGTTTTCTGCTACTTTTCCTATGAAAGTTGAGCAATTAGCTGCAAAGTATTTAATCCAACCGCAAAGAATATCAGCTGGTTCAGACAAGCCAACAGTAACTAAACTAAAACAAGAACATATTAATGTCATCGAATCTGAAAAATATAAAAAATTATTAATTCAACTGCAGCAACGAGAAGGTTCGATTATAGTTTTTGTAAAAACTAAAATTAACGCTGATAGATTAGCAAGTAATTTATGTAAAGAAATGCATAAGGCATCAGCTATACACGGAGATTTACGTCAACATAAGAGAGATCGAGTAATGAATGATTTTCGTTTTGGCAGCTTTAGAATCATGGTAGCAACTGATGTAGCTGCTAGAGGTCTTGATGTACCTCATGTACAGCATGTCATTAATTATGATTTACCGCAAGATCCAGAAGATTATATTCATCGCGTTGGAAGAACAGCAAGAGCAGGAGCTGAAGGCAGCGCTCTTAGCTTTGTTTCTCCTCAAGATGGCAAAAAATGGTTTGCGATCCAAAGATTTATGGATCCAACAGCTAATAGCAATGAGAAGCAAATTTATTTCAAAGCAAATGACAACAATAGACCACAAAAAAATAGAAAGAAATTTTTTGATAAAAAACCTGGTAAGTGGAGTAAAAAATCAAATTAAATAATCTCAGCTTTAGAAAAAATTGTCAAATGTCTGCACATAAGCAATCAAAATCACTATAATAAAGAGATATCATAGAGATCTATAGCTAATGACTACATATAATACCCCCTAAGAGCCTTTAATCAATGTAAAATCATACCTTCTAACAAAAAAAAGCCCCAAGGTTAAGTGCGCAGCGATTAGTAGTAGTTAGAAAGCCAACTGGCGAGAGGGAAGATCTTTCTACTCTACAGCATGTTCCTACAGATAGTCCAGTTTGGCGTGTCTGATACACAGGTAAAATACATGAACATATAACGCATCAAGTTGTACGCTAAGAAATATTGGCTATAATATAGTTAGTTGACGTTTGTTCTATATTTTTTTTAAGTCTAGATTATAAGAACTAAAGCATAAAATTATCTACTTAATGAATTCGATAAATGTTAGTCAGTTTTCAACTGTTACATAGTAACATGCTACTCAAATAGTGATTAAAAATTAATTTTTTAATCACTTGCGTTAATAAATCAACTAGTTTATGTTATAATAAATTTTATATTTAAATGAATTCTAAATTGAATATTATGGTTAATAGTGCAGAGCAATGATCTATGTGCAAGAGAGAATTCAAAACACTACAACTCAACAAATGCCTATTTGCGTGCCATCATATCTCGATAACTTTCTAGAAAAACTTAGCAACATTTGCCATTTTCTCTACAAACGCATTCCTAATATTCAAGAAGTTCTTACCACAACCAGCATTAATGCAGCAGTAGAGTTATCTCTTGGCGGCAAAGCCCTAAATTATTTTGGTGAACACCCAAATGCTAGAAATGTTTTTAAAGATAGTACCAATATCGTAACAACTTTAACTTTAGTTTCTAATAAACACAAAGTTGGTAGCACAGAATATGTATACGATGAAAGTAATGCTTATGCTGCTTTATTCAAGTTTTCCTGCAAAACAAGTATCTTAGGTTCATTTATCGTTACTAACTATTTCTATCCTATGATGACACTTGCTATACCATTTACAAGTATTGCTATTGCCAGCAATTACGTGTGTGAAATACCGTCGAGATTCCTTATTGTAGTTGGTCAGTATAGACAAAAAGCAAATGCTTCTGATACTCCGTACTTTGAATTCTTACGAGATAAGTATGAGATTTTATGGATAGTAGAGTCGGTAGGTGAGGCGCTTCTTAAAGTTACAGTAACTAATATGTTACTTGGTGAAAATATTCAGAAATTAGATATGAATAATGCGCAACAAATTTTAGCAAATGGTGCCCATAACTCATATATTAAACACCTAATCAATAAAGACTCAGTAACTCAATCTACAGCAAGTATATGGAGCCATCTTTGTACTCATATTGAAGCAGTTTATAACTCAGACTTCAATAAACCTATAACCTACATTAAAACTGTAGTTGCAACTATACTATCTGATTATTTATTTAAATTCAGTTATGAGGTAATCGTAGCATATTTGCAAATACCATCAGCACGAATTGCGCAAGATACTGCTGGCGAAATAATTAAGTATTTTAAAAAAATAAAAGAA
Organism: Rickettsia typhi; assembly: GCA_945905715.1. Classification (GTDB taxonomy): domain Bacteria; phylum Pseudomonadota; class Alphaproteobacteria; order Rickettsiales; family JABSSG01; genus JAGVLN01. The sequence continues at coordinate 501 of CAMDPW010000038.1, read as the reverse complement.
CATTTATTCGATAGCAATATCACCGAATTCATAGAATTTATTGATACAGAAATATTAAATTATAAGCATCCAGCTCAGATTGAAGCTAGTTCTTTAGCGCAATCTTCAGCTATAGATCAAGGCGTAAATATGTATTTTGAGTATAATTTCTTTCAAGAATTATATAAAGTATGCTTAATTGGCGAAGAACCCACTGCATAGATAACTAGTATCTACTACAACTTGTTACACCTGGATACACTGGTAGTTTGCGGTACAAAAAAGATAGTTCTCTGTAAGGACATTACTACTTGAAGTGTAAATTGATATAGGATAAGTAACGGATTTAGTATTAAAAATTTGAGCTAAATCATACTATAGTAAAATAAGTTGAATTAGCATAATTGAAAGAAGTGTCTTATTATCTCAGACAGATCATTAAATTTGGTAATTTGATCTTTAATCCATCGTTTCATATTTGCCCAAAACTTCTCTATAGGATTTAAATCTGGTGAATAGGGT
>CAMDPW010000037.1 GCA_945905715.1 Rickettsia typhi | reverse complement strand
TATAGTTTTCCTCTTTTTGTGCCTTATTCTTATCATAAATCAAATAAAAAAAAGACACAGTAGCGCTGATTGCACCAATGATTATACCCCAACCTTTAAAGAATTGAAGTACAGAATTATCATTATTCGGTGTGGTATTATTATGCCCTTCAGGATTTTGTCGTGCATCTATAACGGCCTCAGGTTTAATAACCTTTGTAGACCTGATCTCGTTATTTTTTATTTCAGAATGTGGTTCATTCTCATGAGCAGATTCAGCGCTATTGTCCAGCGTATGTCCCGAAGTATCAGTATCTACAGAGCTTCTTTGATCGTCTGCAATTACGTCCTGAAGTTTAATAGCTTTGTCAGATAGACCATCAGTAGCACTTTGCGATTTCTCATCGTGATTAGATTTAGTATCGCTATTTTGTTCATGGTTCGCAGCTGGAATTTGTTTATTGCTTACAGTGGCTTCTATCTCATTTTTTTCAGTCTTTATTTTAGGAATGTCAGAAAACAATCTTGAGCTAACAATCATGTTATGTGGTTTGGAAAATTGTAAATTAGTCTTTAAAAACTGATTTGTTGTATGCAATCTTAAATTAGAATACAATACTCTACTAAATATTGTATATTTTGTTCTCATTACCCCTCTCCTTCATTTATTATATATAGCAATGCTACTCATGAAATTCTTTCATATTGAAAGACGCTAAAAAATAATTATTTTGGAACCTAAACTCCAAAGTAAACCATTAACTCCAATGCGTCTCAAGCTGAGCATAATATGTTTAAACCTAAAGAGTTACAGAAGAGTTAATAATAAAAATTTTTTATTATTTTTATCAGTATCTCTGTAATATCTCAATATTTTGATTACAAACAATAATTGTTAAAGTTTTATATCTCTCCTCTTAACTCATGTCTTACTTGGCGTCTATATAGTAGATTAGTTATTTCATTATTGATCTCTGTTGCAATACCTTCAGTTACTGCGTTCTTCTCATCTAATTTGAAATTAGATACTATCTCTTGCATTTGACTGATAGTGTGATGTTTACAGATAATCTGAATATTACTGCGATCTAAGTCACAGATAATAATCATTGCTCTGATCTCAATATGCTTAAAATGATAATTAGAGAAATCTTTTTTAAATAATGAGTTAGCGCTATAGATTTTCTCGTACATCTGCCACATCGCACGTCGTAGTGCAGTCGCTAGTTTTTGTTCATTAACATCTTTGATGATTTTATACTCATGAATTATCACTGTATCGCTTTTACCTTTAACTGGGTAAAAGACGCTATCAACTCTACCATTACCACTAAAACTCTCAGAGGCAATACGATGCTTGTCTCCTTTGAACAGGCAGATGCTTTGAATTAATCCATGGAAAATGCTTTCATTTTGCTGTGCGATTCTATGACCATAGATACTAAGAGCGCTATCTATTGTTTGTTTGACATTATCTATGTCTTCAAGGTTAAAATTCTTACCAAGTGAGTCAAAGCTAGTTTTATCAAGCGCTAGTTTGTCTTTTACCCATGAATAAATCGAGCTATTATAAATAGATAAAACTTCCTCATTAGGAATTTTTGTCTGGCAGACTAAACAACCAGCTTGATCATAACTACTACTTTCTACTGACAAATAACCACCGAATAGCAATAAACCAAATAATGATTTAGCATCATTATTGATTGTAGAGAACACCACTTCTGGATTAACCACAATCTCAGTCAGTTCTTTACCAAAGTTAGTGATCAGGAGATTGACCAGATCATGAATCTCCTCAGTAATCATAATGTCAGTTGATAATCTACGCTCGCCAGTGACCATGCTCTCAGTATTTACCCAATAAGACCCTATCTGTAAACGAGTAAAGAAATTAATAATGGACCAGGGGTTATAAATAGTGTAATTGCCAAGATGATAACCATTATACCACTGCCTAACTGCTGATTTAATTGTTTGGTTTTGAATATTAGCTTGTATTAATAAAGACTCTACTTCATTTTCGGTGAAGCCAAAATACTGAGCATATCTATCTGAAAGAATAGAGTAATCACTACAGTTATTTAATCCCGAGAATAATCCAGATTTAGCAATTTTAAATACTCCAGTAATTACTGCTTTCTTGAGATAATTATTGCCTTTAAGAGTGATCGAGAATAATGCTTTGATTAAACTGAGAGTTTGATCATAATGCTCTGTGTTATAGGCGTTATTAAGTGGTGCATCATATTCATCGATGAGTAAATAAATTTTTTTATTGTGATGCGCTTCTATTAATTTCATTAATCTATATAAACTAGATTGTAAGTCATTTATAGATGATTCTTGATTGATTATAGACTGAAATAATCTTATATTTTTTAAATCACTTGTGTTTTTCTTGGATTTATTCTCTATAGCATCTGCAATATATTCATACTGTGAATAAACATCAGAGATAATTACTCTCAGATTCATTTCTGTTTCTTTATAACTATCTGCTTTAGTATCTTTAAGGCAGATAAAGATCACTGGATGCTTGCCCTGTTCATTAATAATATCAGAACTGGCAATGTTTAGGTTATGAAATAATACTCTATTAGAGTTTTGTACTAATTCCTTCCCACCTACATCTACTTCCATATCCAGGAAATATTCTAACATGCTTAGGCCAAGGGTTTTACCCCAACGTCTAGGTCTGGTAATGAGAATAACCTTTTCTGAGGATTGTATAATTTCTTTGGCAAATAATGTTTTATCAACATATATATATTTATTTTTTATAATATCCCCAAAATCACTATCACCTGTAGGCATCTGCAGTCTGATTAATTCAGGAGACATCTGTGCCAGCAATCTATTTGCCTCATCTATATTTGATATCTTGGTCATTTTACTTTTTGTACATTTTAATCATTGCTCTGTTTCTTATCATACCCGACTCATATCATCAATTTCAATATATATTTTATGTCTTCTTATTATTACAAATGCTCAACAACTTCAAAATGAGTATCCCCACCAATAAAAATATGATCTAGTATCTTCTTCTTATTATTATAACAGTAATAATGCTCTGTATTGCTATCACTCTTATCATCAGTGCCACCTTTGTTATTGCTATCACGAGCAATATTATCTTCAATATTTCTGATTTCCATACAATGTTCATAGCTTTGCTCACCTGAAGTAATCGTGATGTGTTTAGCTTTCAGGGCTTCAGTCTCTTCTTCTGTGATAACACCTTGCAACACTTGATTTAATAGACTGTATTTCTCTGCAAGAGATGGTTCATAGATATACTCATAAAGCTTCCGGCCAAATTCCCCTTTCTCTTCTAACTGAGTTTTGATAGCTGCTTTTTCCATAGCCAGGTGTATGTTATTAATTTGAACTTCATATCCTTTGGTAATACTGGCAAAATCATACATCTGTTGTAGAGGAGATTCTGATAAAGTTTTAGTTAAATCTTTATAGGCAATAGTCGATCTAAGCGTAGATTCGACATCGTTTCTTTCCAAATAGAATGAATTGGCATTAGTAAAGGCACTATAACCAGTATATATGGTCATACCAACACTATAAGCAAACCCAAGATACGGTATTGCTGTATATGTAAGCATCGAAGGCAGTGCCATGTAGCTTATTATAGTCGCTGCTTGCTTTAGTGACTGTGTAGACCCTTCTTGATAATAAGCTAGCAATACATCTACTACGCCTATTACAGATGAATAACTATTAACTCCATAATACATGCTATACAGATAGGTGGAATCAAGCGCCACTTTCTTAGTATTATGGAACGTAGGTTCACACACTACTCTTACTGAGTCAACTACAGTATCTAATACTTTAAACCCTATGTTTGCCTTATGGATGATAGACTGGATATTTTGCATTTTATCAATAGGTGTTCCTTCTACTATTGATTCTGACTTAAGTTTTTTGTTTAGCTCATTAAGAATTTTATAATCTTCCGTGCTTTTGCTCTGCTGTTCCTGAGAAGCTCCAGTATTTTTATCCGGATGTACTTTTATGAAATTCTTAAGGTTAATCTTATACTTATGATGTGCATCAGAAGCAGGAATAATATTATTATCTGAATCCTCAATAGCATAGTCATGTAATATTCGATAATAGTCTGATAGTTCCTGAGGCGATAACTTTTGTTTCCAGGATGGGGTTTCTTTTGGAGTCAAAAAGCTGTTTATATAATCTTTAAATTCGTTAAATACTTTGTAAGCATAAGCAAAACTCAATATTCCTTTGGCATGACTTTCCGCTGCAAAATCTTGTATTTTAGGTAAGTCATCACCTCTCACTACTAGTGTGGTAGAGCTTACTGTACTAAAGCCAGCTTCTAATAAGGCAACAGGAGCAACATCTTGTATATGCACTTGACCACTAAAGCCAGCGCCATTTTCTACAAAATAGTTAAAAACGCCAATTTCCTTTTGTACAGTTACTTCTCTTACATGATCAAACGCTTCTAGCTTCAAGTATTGTACTTGTGGTACTCTGCTCAAATCAGTTTTTGCAGTGAAAAGCGGCATCTCAAATATTGCTTCTCCCTGTTGCATGAACGCTTCTAAAAATATATCAGCAATTGGTCTATCAACAATTTGTGGTACTTGATTGGATAAAAAGGTAATTATCTTATGGTTTTCTACTATTTTAAGCGCATATTCTACTGGGTCTAATAAGAAATTTTCTAATAATAATGAGTGCAAATACATTGATCCTTCTTGTGTCGCTCTGGTGCCAGTTAGGTAATAAACAAAATTCTCTATGAGCTCTGGTCCACAATTATTATAACGTTGTTGCTCCACTAATTGTTGATGAAAGCTAATTGAGAAATCGTTGTTATTAGATCTAAATCCTGTTTTTACGCTGCTAACAATATGATATCGCAAAATATCAGGCATAGGAGAGTTTTCAGAATCTAAATATATGATCAGCAATCCCGCTATAGTTCTCTCAATTATTACCCCGACCCAATGCGCAATTGTATATCCTTGTTTATATAAAATTGGTATGAGTACCCTATCAATAGAAAGGTAGCTAATATCCCCTATAAACTTGTCGCTTCCAAAAACAATATCAAGCCTTTTACCATTACCTAAGGCTTGTGGTATCGTACTCAAATCCCCATTCTCCAGTTTTATTGCATCCTTCACTATAACGTTGGACTTCAATAATCTTAATTGTAACAACTCGTTAATTGCGTTTGCATAGTACACATGCCACTTACTGACTTCTCTGAAAACACCTCCTCTTCCAACTTCACCATCTTGAATATAAACTAAGGCTTGCTTTTGTTGTAAAATTTTGATTGTCTTTCTATTTAAGGATACATAAAATTCTCTATTTCCCATTTCTGTTATATCAGATCCCTCTAAATTTAGTACTGTTGTACAATATTTTTTAAAATTTTCTTCATTCTCTATTATTACTCCTAATTCAACAGATGTAGTAGATTCTTTCAATTGCAATTTTTTAAATGAACTTAAGATAATTGACTCAATTTCAGCACGGGCTTTTTTCTCTCGGCTTAAGCTTTCTTCTATTTTTGCACGTGATTTATGATCTCCAATCCGTACCTTCTCTACAAGCATATTAGAAGATGTCTCTAGTATAATATCAGGAACTCCTTCTGAACTTAGTAGAAGTGTGATACTATCTTCTTCTTTATTTAAAATTTCTTCTATTTCTCTAATTAATCTAGCATACTTCGTTGATTTCTTTGTTTTTAATAAATCCATTAAATTTTGTAACCTAGAACTAAATCTCTCCTTTAAATCTTCACGTGTGCAGATTTCATATGCAATCCTACAGTACTCTACCATTTCTTCATATTTATTCTCACTTTTTGCTAACGCAATACTGATATAAAACACTGCAATGCTGATACCATGAGGAAAAGCGTTCATCGATTTTAGATATTCGTCTCTGGCAGGTAAACACTGTGCAGAATATCTGTAAGTATTTTCTATCAGTTTATAATACGCTGTAGCACTCAGATAATGCTTCATAGCACCACCTACTCCTTTTGATAGAAATTCTTTATTGCCTTGTAGAGTGCTTGCTCTAATCAAAAGCTGTAAAGGCAAGTCATTATCAGTAGAAGAAAATCTAGCCTCATGGTTATTCTTAAAATATAAATCATAAGCTTGTAAAAGAACTATCTTAGCATCCATAAATTTTTTTGAGTTAATAAGAACTCGGCCAAGCTCAACAAGAACACATGAGTGAACTTCTGAATTTCTAGCCTTTTTTGCACTTTTCTCTAAGGATCTCAGACCGCTCTCTATTTCTTGAGAATTATCTCCTGACAAGAAAAATTTTACTTTAAATTTTAAAACATCTGGGTGTAAATCATCATAATGTTTAACGAGTTCATGCAGACATTTCACAAATAATTCTTTTGCGTAGCTCTTACGTCCTTCAGAAAGATATAAATCTGCTAAAAGAAAATTAATTTCCCGCTCTGTTATGCGCAGACCAAAGCTCTTTTCTGGCATACTGGAAATTAATTTCTTAGCTTCAAACACAAGTTTTTTTGCCTCTTTTCTTTGTATGCATGCATCACTAAACAGTCGTTCTTCCTCTTCCTGTAAGTCGTAACGATTAAACAGTATTTTTTCTTCTATTTTAGCTCTTGCTTTAGCGAAAAGCTCCGCAGCTATCATATAACAACAATAAGCCTTTCCATGCAGCCAAGATACGTGCCACAACTTGCTGCCAATTTCAGTACCAATGATTATAACGCTCTCAAAGTGTTTTTTTGCTTCCGTATACCTAGATTGTTGTAATGCTATGACTCCTAATATATGTTGGCTTCTGGCTTTATCTTCATTAATTCCTTTTTCAATTTTACCTTTTATATATGGGGCAGCTTCAAAAGCTTCAGCGATTGGGGATACACTGTTACTAAACATTTTCATCAGTTCAAGCTTATATAAAGAGTTTTTTGTTGCATGACCAAACCTTCGTGTTTTCAAATAACATTCGGTTAATAAATCAATTTTCTGCAATGATATTACAAAATGCTCAAGCGTCATACTGCCACCACAACACAAATTTTGTCCATTTTGTCTAAGATCTTGCTCTAAATATTCTTGTGCCCGTTCCCAGCTTAAGAGCCGCATATTAATTTTTGCTTTTACAAACAATGAATTATCATAAAAGCTTAAATCTTTTAGATTTGTTTCTACAAGATTATTTAAAGCATCATGCAGAGCTAAGACTGTGTAATAGTATTTAAATACACTACCTCCTTCCTGTAGGTCATTTCTAGTTAAACAAAACACTCTTTTTGTATGTTCTATCGCTAAATCACTAGCAGACACCGACATATCATCTTTTTGCTGGCCATAATGCTGATAAATTCTCAGTCTAAGGCTAGTTGCAAAACTGGCCGCATACAATAAATGATGAGCTGCGTGTATATTTCTATCGCTTCCTATTATATCATTAGTTTTTAATTGATCGATGGCATCCCATACACTATTCGGATTGATCCCATAATAAAATGCCAAATCATACAACAGCCTATCTGGTAACCTGTAGATTTCTTGCTTAACATCAAATAATTTTCCTTCATATTCACCCCCACTTAATTTAGGAACATAAAGAGCTAAATTGCCCAGCATACTTATTGACGTCAATGCACTAGCTGTATTTAAGTAATTATATTCTATCGATCCTTCTTTTAACCTTTTTAGTGCCCTAGTTTCATAATGCGGCACTCCATTTTCATTTGTGTCAGATAGAAAGTTTCTTGCTTGTTTTTGGTAAGCATCTATTAACTCGCTTCTGCCATATACATGCACTGTTGCCTCTAATATCCATGGTAAAGCCTTGTCTATATGCTCTGATTTACCACCCTCATTCTTTAAATATAGAAACATACCTTCAACAGTTTGTATCAACTCATATGGCTTATCGAGCCTACCCAAAGGGGTCTTGCCACCTAGATCGAAGTTTACTCCCACTGTAATGTACTGAGATAAATCTATTCCATATTTACTTTTTGGTATTATTGTTTCTCCTAGATTAATAACCCTAAAATGAATCAAGTGAGCTAATTTTCTAAAATATTCTTGATTTTTTTCATTAGAGGCTCTATCTTTTTTATCTTCTATTAAAATGGCAAACTCTAAATCTGAGTAAGGGGTAATTTGTTGTAAAGCCATTGAACCAAGCCCTATGACTGCATATTCACAAGGAGGTGCACCTAATATAGCTTCGCTCTCATGTGTGAGCTTTGATAAAAGCTCTTTCATTTGTTTGGTAATGTCTTCAAACAATGCTCTTGTGTCTTTTATAAATGCTTCTTCTTTGCTTCTTTCTTCGTCTTGTATGGCACTTTTAACCGTAACAGATTTTCCATCTGCTTTTCCTTTTTCTTGAGCATCTTTTCTTTCCTCCTTCGGTAATACACTCTCAGCCGTAGAAGAGGCTTTATCTATTTCTTTTAAAGCAAATCTAGCTTCTTCTCGCAATTTAAATAAAAATAATTTATCTGAATTTCTAACTAAATCAAAATACGTTGATCTACTTATACCTATCCCTCTTTTTGTTAATTCTCGTGATGCGATACATAATTCATCCAAGTTCCCTGTGGAACTAGTACACATCAATTTATCTACATCTCCTTCTACTACTTCTACTAATGCTTGTTGTATAACATATAATTTATCGTACGCTTCCTCTATCTTGATTTCATAAAATGATCTTTTCTGTTCTTTTGATCCTTTTGCTAATTCACTAAGTTTCTTTAACTCACTTTTACTTATACTGAGCACGTATTGGCAAAACTTGGCTGCATCTGTATAAAATTCAGGATTACTTGTTACTTTTGCCTTGCTCACATAAATATCACCTAATTCCTGAAACACCGATACAAGCTTCTCAGTTCTATCAGAAATTTTCTTCTCCTCTAAAACAGACTTGTGAGATAAACCTCTCACTAAATCTGCATAAAACACTTCTATATGATCTAGCTTATAAAGCTCAAATTTAGGTGCTTCATTTGTAACGACACTAATCACACCATCAACATTTTTTCCAACTTTTTCAGACTCTTGTCCTGGCCAGCTTCTTTTAAAGCTTGCATATCTGTTTAACACCGACAATATTTCAGATACCCTTCCTAATACCAAAGCTCCACTTTGATATATGTGCTCTTGCTCTTTTTTGCTTAAACTAATTTTTGATACTGGTATTGATCTAGCATCGCAAAATTCTTGTACACCCTCTAACACTGCTTTATCTAATTTCTCTCCATTTGGAGAATAATAAATAAATTTTATCTGGCTATGTATAATGCTTATTATAATGCTCGACCATTGATTATTCTTTTCATCATATAAAAACAATCCCGAAGATTTTTCTCTTCTGTTTGTATCTGGCATTTCAGATTCTTGAGCAAAGAGCTTTAAAATTTGCTCTCGTGCAAATTCTACCACCTGCTTTTGAAAATGTTCTTCAGCATCTATAAAGATTTTATAAGTCAAACCTTTACGACCTAAAGAATCTCTTAGTACTTTTTCAACAACTCTGTCATCATACGCAAATGTAACTTCTCCTACCTCTAAAATTCTTTTTTTTATTTGTTCTAATTTTCTAGCATCAAATTCATATGAACTAAGCTTATCATCTAAATTATTTTCATCTAACACCTGCATACTTGGAACTATGTCCTTTGAATAAGATAATGTATCTATAGTATAGGCTTGAAATGCTAAACTATTATCACTTCTCTCTATAAATTGCGCTTCTAGCAAATTATAAGCTTTTGTTAACTCTTCTATGGCATAACCTTCCTTTAGGTCAAGCTTCTTTTGAGCTCTTTCGGAATCAATTATTTCAAAAATAAATGAGCATACACCATCTGGCAAACTACTTATTTTAGTAGCAAGCTCCTTATATGCACTATCTTTATATACAGCGCTCTGAAGTTGAACGCGTTTTGCTTCTGCGCTTTCTTTTAACAACTTCTTTATATTTTCAATTCTTTCTACACTAGACCCTGTAAGCACTATTCCTGCTATAGCCACATACCTTTCAACGTCTCTTGCTCTTAGATCTATCATTGCTTGTTCATGACCGACAGCAATTGCGGTAGAAATAGTGTGGGGTCTAGTACCATCAGCAAATGCTATATTGGACACACCAGCATTTATATAGTCTGCTATATTGCTAAAAGTAATCGGACCACAATCAAAACCATTTACTCCTCTTCCTTGTTGGTCTATTTCTTTTATATGGCGAGAGATTGAACCCTCAGGTATAACATACTCGGCATCTCTATGAGCGCTTATTAGAGCATTAATTGCTGGCAGTAAACTTGCTTCTATGGTAGCAATTAACGCATCACTAAAACCGTTGCCATAAGGATCGCTATACAAAATACTAGCTGTTCTAGCTTCATGATTAATCTCTACTCTGATAACCTGCCAATGCATACCTGATAAAAGTGGTAGTACAAGCATTTCTGGCATTGTTGTCCATAGATGGTTTTTTGCACTCTGATCAATTCCATACTCATCCACTGTGTGCATCCCTGTTATTGTCTTTATATCATCACTCAATGAATCAGCAAAATTACCTATATAATATGGATCTGCTATAAATATGCGTCCTTTATTTTCCCTAGTAGTAGAATACTCTTCTCCAACTGCTTTTATTAAAAACTGCTCTGTCTCTTCTAAATCTCTAAAATAATTTAATCGTTGTCTGATAGCTATTAAAAGCCTAAAGCCGTCACCAATACTATACCAATATCTTCTATCACCACCATCATCTACTATGTTTCTATCATCTCCTAAAGCATTAGATTTTTGAAGATGGGTCACTTGCTCGCCTTTCTTCGTGCTAGTTCCTGCTGATGCTTTTGGCATTAGTTCTGAAGTTGGATCTAATTTTCTTGAAGGATTCGTTTCCATATCTCCATCTTGCTTAAGTGTTTTAGCTGTACTATCTTGTGCAGGATATTCCTCTGTCTGTTTGGCATTTTCAAATGAAGCATTATTAAATTTTAAACTTATTTCTCCGGATGGAGTTTTTTCTTCTATAAATAGCTTTTGATAAACAGATTGTAATTTACTCAGCAACGCTTCATCTTTATTAGTAAATGCGCTTTGTAGGCATGTAGTAATTGAAGTCTTCAGTTCTCGTTCAATAACATCGAGATCTGCGCGATTACCTTCGCCTAAAACTTTTCTTAAGGCAGTTTGAATTTCAATAAATACTTTATTAGCCTCAGCAAATGTCTCAAAAGCTATCTCTATATCGACATCCTTAATAAAATCTATTGCATCTTTATTAGCAGAAATATTAGATAAAAATCCTGAGATTTTAATTACTAGTTTTTCAATTTGCCCTCTTGCATCGCTCGGATTTGGGTTTGAATTTAACATTTGCTACCTTGATATATTTTACGATTTTATTTACTTGTGGATAGAGAATTTTATTTCCTATTTACAATTTTAATCTCTACAGGATTTAATTGCTCGACGCTCGCTTTGCAATCATTGAATCTTGATCAATTACTATCGGCTAAAGCTGATAGTTTGAATATACGCTTGCAGAGCGGATTAAACGCGTAAACGCACTAATATTCTGATATTCTAAATCATCTTGCTTATGCTATATTTCTTGTTCCTCTATATATTTTTGTATATCTTCCAAATTCACATTACCTACACTTACAATAAAATATCCCCTAGCCCATCGATATTACCGCAATATTTTTTACATAATAACTCAAACTC
>CAMDPW010000036.1 GCA_945905715.1 Rickettsia typhi | reverse complement strand
TACCTTTATCATCTATACTAATCTTTACTTTGTTGTTGATTAAGGTTTGTATCCAGTGATTACTGGTAAACTGAGAGCTCCTAGTTCGTGTAAATATTTCAGGATTACCGTATATACTGAGAGCTATTTGCAAAGTCTCTATACAAAGTATGTAAGTCTATAATTGCTAAAAGCTAAAAAACCTATTGGCATTTTAATATAGGCAATATCAGTAACCAAAACCTGGTTTACCCTTACAATAACAATTCACACTTAAATATTACCTCTCTCATAAAGTGAATTTTTGGTCATAATTTCTGGGGGTCACTACCATTCATACCATGCCGTAGATTATACAGGTTAGTATTATAGAGTAGGCATTGCTAAATAACAGTTGATATTATATGTTTGTTAAAGAGCAAAGTCAGGGAATCGACAATCATGCTAAAGGATTTGCTATATCTTTTAGTCCTTCGGTTAAACCTTGCAAGATAGTGCCTAATTAAAGAATGCGATGAGTGAAGTTTCCACCTTTGTTGTAGAGTGTTTTTTTGAAATACGGTATTTTGAATATGCTTCATAGGCGTCAGTGCACAAATAGTGTATGTTATACTTTTTCTCTAGCCTAAGTGCCATTGGCAGGTATGAGCTAAATTCTCGATTTTTTGTTACTTGGAAATCAATAACCTTGTTTCGGTCTCGGTCAATAGCAAGCCATACATATGCTCGTTTGGTCTTTTTTTATAATAAGTAAATAGCTCATCTATTTCAACAATTGCAATGTTTTTTGGATTTTCCGGTATTGGCCTTCTTCTTATTTCCTTACGAATTAATTGCGCAAAGTGGCGAATCCAATATATTATCAATGGATTGGATACGCCTTCTAGTCTCTCTCTAGATCTAATCCCGACCCCTTCCAGAGATACATATTAATTACCTTCAAGCGCTTCTGTAGACCGTGTTTTAAGCATGCGTTACCTTCTATGAAAACTCCGCCACATTCTTGGCACTGATACCTTTGTACTCCTAATTTATTTCTACCATTCTTTGTAAGTTTATTACTTCCACAACCTTTACAACTTTCCATTCTTTGACCTTTTTTACCACAGTTTATTACCTCAATTATTTAATACCAACTGTTATTTAGCAATGCCATAGAGTAACTATCAAGATGCTTGAAAAGATGCCTACAACTAGTTATAGTACCGAATATGCATCAAAATCTTGAACTGGTTTTTATAAATAACATGGATCTTAGCAAATGGCAGTATGGTATTGTAACTACTCTAAGCTTAGCAACCATTTTCAGGAATATGCACATAAGATTTATCAGGGCTAGAAGTGTAATATGAACAAATTTAGTCAATTATTCATTACATTGTTGTTAGGCATAGCAATCGGCGTAACTTACCAGGACGGTCTTAGTTTAGTTGTTGATAAACTCGCAAACTCTGTGATTAATCAGCAATTCGCAAGAGTGACTACCTATGCTAAGCTCGATAATTCTAAAGTCAATATCTGTTTTACACCAACCGCAAAATGCGGCCAGCTGATTGTAGATGAGATCAATGAAGCTAAAAGCGCAATTTATATGCAAGCTTACGGTCTGACTCATCCACAGATAGTGGATGCCTTAATTAAGGCAAAACAAAGAAAAATAGAGGTTAGAATATTACTTGATCGCAGCAACCTAACGCAAAAATACTCTAAAATAAAAGAATTAGTAGAATCTGGCATCGAGGTTAGGATAGATAATGTGTCTGGTATCGCGCATAATAAGGTCATAATTCTTGACAATCTTACCGTAATTACTGGTAGCTTTAATTTTACAGTTGCCGCAGATACAAGAAATGCCGAAAATGTTTTAATCATTGATAATAGCAACATAGCTCAAAGTTATTTGCAGAACTGGCTATATAGAAGCAACAAATCAGAAAGTTACAAATCAATGAATACCATGAATACTAGTAATTGACTAAGAGGATTTATGATGCGACATTACCAGCAAATTCAACATCTTTAACGAAGTATTTAGACTGTATTTACTAACGCATTTCAGGTTATTTGCATTAACCAAAACAAGATACTACAAAACCTGAATAAAGAAATATTGCACAATTAGTTCATAAGATAATATTAAAAATTAGTAGTATGAAGAAAATAAGGTTGCTTACGTCCAACAATCACTCAAGAAACTTTATACCAACCTCTATGCATCTGGCATGATCTATACTAAACTCTCTAATCATAAACGGTTATTCTAGATCTCGGTAATGAAATAAGGATCTGCATTTTATGTTTTGACAAATGACTAAAAAAATCGTATTCAAGGAGTACAAACTGTTAATCAAGTTTTTTCATAATTACCGCATAACATGTTTGAGCCATGAAAGCCCAAAGGATTCATAGGTAAGTAAAAAACGATGTAATATAGGACTTTATCATGCGAAAAGTACCATCAAACCAGATCCCTGAGAATTTTTATAACAACAAAGTAATGAAGGTGCTGTTTTTTGCTTTTATAGGTCATTTTCTTGAACTTTATGATTACACCATTTATGTTGTCATGTTAACCATTATTTCTCCTATGTTCTTTCCAAGCTCTTCAATTGCAGGTTCTGTATCATTAGGTCTGTTGAGCTTTGCTTTTTCATTATTAATTATGCCCCTTGCTGCATGGTTTTGGGGGTGGTACGGAGATAAACATGGTCGTTTGCCAATGTTAAAACACTCCATAATGCTCATGGCACTCCCTTCCTTAATCATCGCTATTTTGCCAACTTATCAGGAAATAGGAATCTTTGCTCCAAGTATTTTAATCGGTTGCCGTTTTTTGCAAACTTTTAGTGCCAGCGGAGAAGTGAGCGGTGCTAAAATTTTTGCTATGGAACATTTAGGCAAAAATAATCTAGGCAAAATTTCTGGTCTTTTAAGTTGTGGTGCTGGGCTAGGAGTACTACTGGCAATGGGCATGGGCCTACTACTGAGTAATACCTGTTTATCTTGGAGATTACCTTTTTTCTTAGGAAGTAGCTTAGCAATAGTTGGCATAATGATCAGACGTAAAGTTGCAGAATCGCCAGAATTTATTAAGTTAATGCAAAAACAACATAGTGATGTATTAAGCATAAGTAGCACTTTCAGTATGCTTAAAGCGCATAAAACGCAGGCAATAGTAGTCATAGTTTTGGGGGCTATGCTTGGAGTTTTATCTTATATGATGCATGCGTTTTTGAACCCTTATATAATCTCACTGGGATATGCAAATAATGTTGCTTATCGTATGGGAGTAGTGGGACTAGCAGCTTGTGGTCTTGCATCTATTATAACTGGTGTCATAATAGACAGGCTACTTAGCGCTAAAACAATTATGCTTTCGAATATAGCGTCATGTGTTGTCCTCATACCATTTACCTTTATACTGATGCTTCTGAGCGTAACTAGCTATAATGAATTTTTACTTTATTTAGCTTTTATAATTCAAGGCATACTCCTTGGTATAAATGCTACTACTTCTAGTGTGATTATGTATCAATTATTTAAACCAGAAAATCGTTGTCGAGGGGTAATGATTTGCTACGGTATCGGCATGGCTATATTTGGTGGTTTTACACCTATAATACTGCACTTATCAACTAAATTTGGCAATTTCTCTCCAGCTATTATTGTTTCAATTTTTGTCATCCTAGCTTACTTTGTTTATAAAAAAAATATAGGAAAGATATATGATGCTGTGCCTTGATATTGGTAATACCCAAATTTATGTAGGCTATCACGACGGCAATAAAATTGTTCACAGTTTTAGAATTACTACTAAACTAGGTTGGAGCTCCGACCAATTCGGTGTGTTTATCCGTAGTTACCTGCGTGAGCAAGGGCTTGACTATAAATTCATTAAGAAAATTGCTATTTGCTCAGTAGTCCCTTCAGTAAACTACTCTATTCGTAGCGCTTGTGTAAAATACTTTAATATCGAACCTTTTATTGTTCAGCTAGGAGTAAAAACTGGATTGATAGTAAATAAATATAAAAATCCACATGAAATAGGTTCGGATATAATCGCAGGTTGTGTTGCTGCAATTAATCTATTTCCTAGGCAAAACATCATTGTGGCTGATCTAGGTACAGCTACTACAATAGCTGCGATTAATGACAAAAAAGAATTTTATGGTGGCACAATCATGCCTGGTATTAAAACCCAAGCAGATTCTTTATTTGCAGCAGCTGAAAAATTATCAGCTATTGACATAATGGCGCCAGAGAAAGTTACTGGCACTAGTACAACTCATGCGATTCAATCTGGAATATATTACGGGCACTTGGCAGCAATAACCGTATTAACTCAGCAACTCTCCCAAGAAGTATTTGGTACAACTGTTAATGTTAAAATAATAGGAACTGGTGGCTTTGCCGTATTATACAACCGCACCAAAATATTTGATATAATTGAACCTGATCTCATCTTCAATGGTTTAGTTTTAATTGAAAAATTAAATAACCAATAGTCTATTTAATCCACAATTCTACTAAGGCAAGGCTCTTGATATAATTTGATTTTCTTCCTGTTTAGTATAGAATTTCCCTAAACATTACTGAAGGTGATATAATGCCAAGTTTTGCCAAATGGTTGACAGCACTTGTGTGCTTCACTATTTCTTTGCAATCATCATTTGATATAGATCAAATGCCTATTTATCTTATTATGGCTTTCTCTACTTTATATTTGGTGTATAAATTAGAAATGAATGATTTTAGCAATTTGCCAAAGTTTAACTGGAGAATAATCGGCTATTTTGTCTGGCTACTCAAAGAAATTATTGCTTCTGCTTTAAGTATGACAAGATTGATCTTACAATTTCGCATAACGATCAATCCGCAAGTGTCTCGAATAACAACGCAGCAAAAAAACAATTTAACTAACACGATTTTAGCTCATTCCATCACTCTAACACCAGGTACCATTACTGTGAAAGTAGGCGATCAATTCTTAGTACATTCTATCACTGCAAAACATGCTAGAGGCCTTCAAAACACAACAATGGACAAAAAATTAGCAAGAGTTATAGATAATTGATGTACGATCTTACCATTATATTAATACTGGTGGCAATGGTAATAATGTTAGCTTCATTATTAAAAAGAATTAGCTTTCTTGATAAAATCATGTCAATCAATTGTTTTACTAACTACACCATTGTAATCATTGCAATTATGAGCGTTTCTTGTCAACGTTATTACTTACTTGATGTTGCATTGGTGTATGCTTTAGTAAATTTCATTGCTTCAATTAGTTTCTTGAAATATTTTTTAAATAAAAAACTATAATGACATTTGGATTATTTGATTTTATAGGTTGGACTTTATTGATTACAGGGTGTTGCTTTATTATTATTGGCGCAATTGGCTGTATCAGAATGCCAGATTTTTATACAAGAATGCAAGCAGCTAGCGTATCTGATAGCGCTGGATGTACACTTGCACTAATTGGATTAGCCATACTTAACGGTATGCAACTTGCCACAGTTAAAATAGTTATTTTGTCCATTATTATACTGATTACTTCGCCTACTGGAACATACGCTTTAATGCAATCAGCAATTGCAAATAAACTAAAGCCATTGGGTAAACTGAAAACTGATATCTTTAAATGATGACAAATAAATATGCTTGATTTCATTCGTAGTAATATAGAGCAACTTATAACCGTGACTTTATTGATTATGGCAATAATCACAGCTTTTTATGTGGTAATATCTACTAATACTATTAATGCAATTATAATTTTAGCAGCTTATAGTTTGATTTGTGCCTTGCTTTATTTATTGATGTCGGCTCCAGATGTAGCTTTAACTGAAGCAGCTATCAATGCCTGTGTTAGCACCTGTCTACTGTTAGCTGCGCAAAATCTTATAAGATCAGATGCCGATGAAAGCAAAAATTATAAAGTTCCTCTTATTTTATGCGCTCTTACTTTCTTGATGATTACTTATGCTGTGTTTACTGTATCACCATATGGTAATGTTGAATCTATTACTAATCAAAACGCTGCGGCATACTATATAGCGAACACTCACAAAGATGTTGGTATAAAATCTATGGTGGCAGCTATTTTAGCTAGTTATAGAAGTTACGACACAATGGGTGAGATCCTGGTCATTCTAACTTCTGGTATCGGAGTTATGATGATTTTAGGACAAAAAAATATAATAAATAGAAAAAATGCAAAATAAAATTTTTAACATTATAGCACTCTACAGCACACCTTACATAGTAATTTTTGCACTTTATATTCAAATAAATGGCAGTGACGAACCTGGAGGAGGATTTCAGGCAGGAGCAATTCTAGCTTCAGTGTTAATATTGCATAATTTAATGTACGGTAATCGTATTCTAGGAATAATTAACTTTCATTTTTTGAAAAAATTAGCCGTGTCAGGCATTATTTTATATATTGGCACAGGAATACTATGTATGTATAAAGGAGGTAACTTCTTGGATTATTCTGCACTTAAATTTGATTCAGCATATCAATTATCAGCCCAAAAAATAGGCGTCACTATTATAGAATGGGGAATAGCTGTCACTGTATTTTCCACTCTATGCCTTATTTATTTTTCATTTGTAACTAGAGACGCTCTGCTTAGCCATGATATTGATTAAATATGCGCCATATATAGCTGTATCAGCAATATTCTGCATTGGGTTGTACGGAATCATTACAAATACTAATCTAGTAAAGAAATTGCTATCCTTATCAATTTTACAAAGTGCTGTAATAATCTTGTTTATTAGTATGGGTAAAGTCGAAAACGGAATACCTCCTATATTGGATTACTCAAACAAACCGCCACTTTTACACACTACTATGAGGATTACGGAAAGATCGTATGCTAACCCACTACCGCAAGTTTTAATGCTAACAGCTATTGTGGTAGGATTGTCTACTTTGTCACTTGGCTTAGCTTTAGTTGTAAGAATAAAAGAAGAATATGGCACGATTGATGACAACCAGATTGCAACAATAAATTTACACCAAGATGATTGATCTTTATATTAAATACCTTCCAGAATTACTCATAATGACCATAATACTACCTATAGTATTCGGCTGTTTTAATGTGCTTACCAAAAACAACCTTACATCTTACCTTATTACACTCGTTAGTACAATGATCTCTTTTGCTATTTCCTTACTTAATTTCACACTTAGAATCACCGACATAGCAAGCAATAACTTTTATTTAGTAGGCAATTGGCCATCTCTGGTAGGCATTGAATTACGCATGAATCAATTTAATAGCGCATTTCTTTTGATGGCAACTTTTACAGCTTTTACCGTTACTATATATGGTAAAAGAATTGTTGAATCTGAGATTATTAAACAGAAATTAGCTAATTTTTATGGATGTTTTCTTATCTGCTGTGGCGGTATTGCTGGTATTTTGCTGACAAATGATTTATTTAATCTCTATGTTTTTATTGAAGTATTTTCTCTTTCCACATATGCCTTACTAGCAATGAGTAATAATAATAAAAGCCTTAAATACGCTTATGACTATCTTATAATTGGCACTCTTGCAGCTACATTCATATTACTCGGCATAGCTTTTTTGTATAGCGCTACTGGAACAGTAAATATGAATGCAGTATCAATGCAATTGAAAACATCATTAAATTTAGATAATATAAAACTAGGCATTAGCTTTTTCATAATTGGTAGCCTTGTTAAATCTGCCTTATTCCCGTTCCATTTTTGGATGGTCAATGCTTATAATCATGCTTCATCTTTTATTGTTTCATTCTTCGCTGCAATAAGCGCTAAAATTGGCATTTATATACTGCTGTGTTTTATTTATGTCATTGTAGGGGTTGCAGACCAGTCAAATGATGCAAAACATATTCTAGCTCTGCTTAGATTGCTACTAGGGGCTCTTTCAGTAATAGCAATGATCAGTGGTAGTATTTTAGCTGTTTATCAAAGAAACTTGCGCACAATGCTGCTATACTCAAGTGTGTCGCAAATTGGCTTTATTCTGCTAACACTTAGTATTGGTACTTATCAAACATTTAGTATAGCTATGATTTTAATGATTAATCATATGATGGCTACTCTTGGTCTATTTATGATTTGTGGATATATCAACTTTTACTATCAAACATTGAAGTATAATAATTTAAACGCCGTAGCAAAAGAAATGCCATTGACTATTATAGCATTTATTATAAATGCAGCTTGTATTATAGGACTACCACCAACACTTGGATTTTGGGGTAAATTTGCATTAATAGCAATCATACTGCAAAACAATTTTTGGCTGATCTTATTGGCGATACTAGTCACATCCTTATTATCAATAGTTTGTTACTGGCGATTTATAGAGAATTTCTATTTTGTCAAAAATAAAGATATAACAACTCAATCTTGCCAAAATATATTCTTTGCTCAAGGAGCAATATGGGCAATCACCTTACTAAGTATATATTTCGCATTACATTATGAGCAATATCATATTGTATTAACTAACATCGCTAAAGTCATATGGATAAACTAAGCACGGAATTTGTACTTTATTCTATTGTTTGTCTGCCATTACTTACAGCTACATTAGTTTATCTATGTTCAGTAAAAACACATGGTTTCATTTCTTTAGTTGGCAGCCTCTTAACTTTCTATGTCATAATTTTGATTTATTTTAGATACAAGGAGTCTGGATTTATAAAATTGGCTAATTTTGCTATTGAACCTATAGGCTTAGTCCTTGGAATTATCAGCAGTGGTTTGTGGTTTGTAACTAATTTATATTCATTTTCGTACTTAAAATCAAACCCTGAGATTAATTCTGGTAGATTCTATGGTTTCATGGCTTTAGCAATTTTTTGCACGATATTAATAGCCATGAGTAGCAGTATACTATTACTATTTATTGCGTATGAATTTCTCACTATATTTACCTACCCTTTAGTTGCTAACACTGGTAGTGAGCGTGAACGAAAAGCTGCAAGCTTTTACTTATTATTCTTGCTTGGTAGTTCATTTTTGTTATTCTTTCCTGCGATTATCTTGATTGTATCAAGTAACATTCCAGAATTTATAATCGGTGGTTTTGCGGAGCAGAAATTTAACTCATCTACTACTTTGTTGCTATTTATTTTAATAGTATACGGGGTGGGTAAAGCTGCAATTGTTCCAGTACATTTATGGCTACCCAAGTCAATGGTAGCGCCAGTACCTGTAAGCTCTATATTACATGCCGTAGCCGTAGTAAAATCTGGAATGATTATTATTTTAAAGTTCATGGTGTACGGCTTTGGTATAGATTATCTGTTAGATTCCGCGCATTATTTGAGTACCAACTACAATATCATTACTATTATGGCAGTAATATCTGTTATAGTCTCTTCTATCATCGCTATTAAGCAAAAAACTATTAAAAAGCTTTTAGCTTATTCTACCATCAATCAATTATCGTTATGCCTTTTAACAGCCTCAATATTAACACCTGAAGCTATCAATGCTTCATTGATACAAGTGATAAGCCATGCTTTGGCTAAAATAACTTTATTTTTTGCTGCTGGCTATGTTTATTGCAATTCTAGAATTACTGAAATTGGTGACTATAAAGGTTTAGGTAAAAAAATGCCACTGACAATGGCAATCTTTACCATTGCTGCCTTATCTGTTATCGGTACGCCAATTTTTGCTGGTTTCATTAGCAAGATGTTTATTATTAAAGCTGCTTTGAAAGGGGATAACTTTATGGTTGTTGCAGTACTAATAATAAGCTTGATGGCTTCAAGTTACTATTTCATGAGGGTTATTAGTTTTATTTATTGCGATAAATTTAAAGTTTCAAATAGAATAGTATATAAAGAAGAGTTAAGCTCTAGTATGTTGCTAGCATTAATTCTTACTGTCTTCTTGGTAGTTTCAATGTTTCTTTATATAGATTGTCTCGGTAATTTAATAGGAACGATTAACTATGGCTAGCCGTTTAAATAAAAAAATCATACTAACTATTATAGTAGTTCTGCTAGTACTATTAGAATGGACAATATTTGATTTTAGCCTTAATATTTTTATTACAATCGCTGCTTGCATATTCTTTTGGATAATGATATCTACTCTTCGCCATCTTCTTCACCGTAATGAATACTATTACCATAATCGTGATTAACACAGACATAATATCATTATCATTGCCCATAATTAATACCTTCTCATGGCTGTTTTGCGCTGCTTACTTAATTGTACTCATCGCTGGAATTATTTTTGCCATTGGTAAAAAAAGAGGCGCAGTAGATATTACGCTTGGTTCATTATACTGCACCTGCGCCATTACAATCGTTCTAAGTTCTAATATGTTTTTAATATTCTGTTTAATTGAATTGATGATCATTCTAGCAACAGCTTTAATATTTAATGGCAGAAATAAGGCAGCGAGGAGCTCTGGTGTAAGATATTTTGTTATTCACGTAACCTCTGGTTTTTTAATTCTTATAGGTTTGTTAGGATCTAAAAATATTACTTATCCTCTACAAATTAACAATTTAGCAATAACTAATCTTGAAAATTTACCTACTTACATTTTACTAGTTGGTTTATTGGTGAATGTAGCAGCCCCTCCTTTTTCTTCATGGCTACCTGATAGCTATGTACACGCGACACCTACTGGCAGTATCTTCCTTACCGCCTATACCAGCAAAACTGCTTGTTTTTTGTTGTTAAAATTCTTTCTAGGTAGTGAAGTATTGGTTTACGTTGGGATCTTTATGGCTATGTATGGAATAGTGTATGCTCTTTTAGAAGTGAATATCAGAAGATTAGTATGTTTTATACTTATAAGTAATCTTGGCTTAATATTAATTTTTATAGGTTACGGTACTGCTGATGGTTTATATCAAATAGCAATTGCTATTTTCAACAGTACTGTTTACATAGCTTTATTGATGTTATGTGCTAGTTTCATTGTAGTTTTGACAGATAAAAATTTCTATGACGAATTTTGTATAAATTTACTTAAAGTTAAATGGTTCCTAATATGTGGCTTAATTGGTATATTGTCATTAATATCTTTTCCTTTTACTACGAGCTACATAACAAAGATATCTATTATTGCTAATATCAACAGAGAAGATATAAAAATATGGCTAATAGTATGGAATACAGGTATGGCATTAACGGCTGTGAAACTTGTATGGTGTTTGTCAAGTCACTATAAAACAGCTACCAACTTTCCTAATAGCAATATTCAATTAACAAGAAATAATGCTTTGGCTGGCTTGTTCTTAGCCGGTATATGTGTAATCTCTGTGTTTATATTTCAATCATCTATGCCAATTATTAATTGGCATGATATCATTAAGCAACTTGAAAGTATTTGTGTCTCAGTATTAGCATTCTACTTAATGGTCCCTATGTTTTACAATATGAAGAGAACTACCTTGAATTTTGACTGGTTATACAGAGTCGCTCTTTGTAAGATATATCTTTTTTTGATCTCGCCATTACACAAGGTTTGTTACTTGGTGAAGAATCAAGACATTTTCAATCAAGTATATAACAATAAAATTAGCATCTTAGTTGACAGCAAGAATCTAAACAATAGATTGAAAATTAAATATATGATTGAAATCATGGTTTACATTTTTATAATATTCACCCTAGCTCTTTTGTTCATGCCATGATAATTATTTATAATAATTACCTTTCTAGGACCTCTGATACCAATTGAAGAGTCAGTAATAATTTTTAACATATATAGCATTCTGGTCATATAGTAAAATAAGTTGAATTAGCATAATTGAAAGAAGTGTCTTATTATCTCAGACAGATCATTAAATTTGGTAATTTGATCTTTAATCCATCGTTTCATATTTGCCCAAAACTTCTCTATAGGATTTAAATCTGGTGAATA
>CAMDPW010000035.1 GCA_945905715.1 Rickettsia typhi | reverse complement strand
TCCTTTAGGTAGAAAAGATCAAGATGGAGAAACAGTATTTGAATTAATAGGTGCTCCAGAAGAGATAGCAAATTATCTGAGTCCTAAGGAGGTGGCCAGAATAGGCGACAAGTTAATGTCTAATGAACTTAGATCTGTTGTTTTGTTAGAAGGGGACCAAGAATTGCTAAATAATTATATAGCTGAAGTCGATGCTATATCAAATAGGCTAGAGCAAGATAGTGATTTAACAATAGGTCAACAAAGAGCTTTGGAATTATTAGGAGAGAATTTAATAACTTTTAATTTAAATATCTTTGATCAAGCATTAGAAGGCAAACCTTTTGATGCTAAAAAGGAGGTTTACCGTATACCAAGTATTTTTTTAGAGAGTTTAGCATATTTATTTAACATAGAGGGCGATAGTAACTGGGATAGAGTAGATAATATAAAAAAAGAATTAGATCCACAATCAAATGGGATTAGGGGTTGTGATAATTTAAAAATCATACTAAGTCTATCTGCTGAACAGAGATTAAAGACATATATTGAAAATGATGGTAGAGAAAGCAGTCATATTGAAGAGAGTGCAATTTTCCAATTTTATTATACAGCATTTCCTTTTTATGAATTTGTAAAAAAAGTTTATAATCAAGTATCTCGTGATCGTTCAACTAAAAATACCAATATATCAGAGCTACTAAGCGATAATCCACTATTTGATGATAGTAGATTAATCAGAGGTCTAATTAATAAAAGGTTAATGCACCTACTAGACGCTGAACAAGATCTGATTTCTGCAGTTAGTAATCCCACTTTAGTTTCTAAACCAGAGTTTCTTCCTGTTTATTATAATATTCTTGGTATTGTACAAACTCAATTGGCTAAATTCGGCGAAGCTTTAGATAGTTTTGATCAAGGAATAAAAGCACTTGGCAAGCAAGATGATATTTTATTAGTCAAAATAATGCACAACAAAGGTCATGTATATGTAAGACAATATAATTATGGTCAAACTTTTTACTTTTATAATGAAGCTTTAAATCAGTTAAATAAGTATGAATCCAGCCATAGAAGCTCGAGAGAAATTAACAGGCAGAAGATTCTAATTAAGGAAAGTATAGGATTGGCTTATTTAATATTTCATGAATTTGAGAAAAGTATTAAGTTACTAGAAGAAGTAAGAGATGACTTAAAAGAAGTAAATGTGGGCAGTGAATATAATTTTGATACTGCATTATTATTAAATAATATAGGCCTAGGTTATATAAAATTATCTGAATTTAGAAAAGCAGAAGACACTTTACTTCATTCACTTAAAATTGTGCAATTTCTTTATAAAAGGGATGATCATCCAAGTATCATACAAGTTAATCATAATTTGGGACTTTTATACAGGTGTTTATCTCAATTTGATAAAGCATTACAATTCTTAGAAAATAATTATCAACTACTTCAGACGGTGTATGGAGAATCTTATAAAACAAAACCAGAGTATAGTACTTTATTAAATGACCATGCTAACTTGCTCGCTGGTCAAGGCAAGATTCCTGAAGCAAAAACTAAAATGCTAGAAAAGTTGGACGTTATTGAAAAATTATATGAATATGATGAGTATAACCCACATCCGCAATTAATACAATGTTGGATAAATTTGATGGTTGTAGATCAAGCCAATTTAGAGAATGAATACAGTGCTAAATTAATCAAACTATTATCTACACAAAATTTACAACTAAATCCCTATCTTAAATTTGGAATTTTAATGAATTTGAGCGGGTTTTATACAAAAAAAAATGATAACACAAAAGCAGAAAATCATATGCGAAAAGCCTTAAAATTAGGAGGGCGTATATTTCAAGAGCATCCATCAGTAGAATTAGCAGATTTGATGGAAAATATTGCTATATCTAATTCAAGATTAATTTTAGATGAAAGAATTGAGCATCATCTAAAAATTTTAGAAATAAGAGAAAAGATTTATGGTAAAAATGCTAATCATCCAGATATTATGAAATCATATGCTTATTTGGCATGGCATTATTATCTAAATGCACAATACAAGGATGCTAATCATTGCGCTCTCAAAGCAAAAGAAATAAGAGAGTATTTATTACAAACAAATAAAATAGTAGCTCAAAAAAAACTTGAAATAACAGCTGAGGCTATAGAATATGAGCAAAATGAACCTGCCAAAGAAGCATCTTTAACCATATTGGAGTTGAATCCAAAGCTGGTGCCAATGTTCTTAGAACGCCGAATACTAGATCTCATTCCTCCACAAGTTTATAATAGACTTTTGACGTTTAACTTTGGCCAAATGATCGACTCTGTTTTGTTTATAACAAATCTTATATCAAAATATAGCATTACAAATATAATATCGCGTCATTTAAAATCATTATTACTTATAGCCTGTTATGATATTAATCCAAAGAATTTATTTGCAACTTCATTAGATAAAGCAGAAGATACGTTCAAACTTTATATTGATCATAACTGTCATAATAAAAAGATTCGTAAGATGAAGAAATGGCTACAAGATTGTAAATCACAAGCACAACAAGCTGATCATGGTCGTAAAGACGAAGACGATGATCATGGCGATAATCAAAAAGATAATAGTTATAATCTTAATACACAATCCTCTTCTTCAGGTGTGACAAGCGTTACTACTAGCGCATCTAATGTTCGCCAAGTAGATCTAGGTGCACCGCCAAATTCCTCTGGGTCACAAGATAAGGAAAAAGAACTTATTTCACAAAAATCAACAGTTCCAGTATCCCCAATAATCAATCTAAAACAAACGATAGCTGCTCATCTACCGGCTGTACGAGCACGCGATTTGATAGTATCATATGCAACAGAAGCCAATGATTTTGAATTTCATCTCAATCAGAGCAAAGAGCCAACTCTTATAAGCGAATTAGATGTTGCTTATTCAACTGCATTGTTTTTGGAAGAAAGGCATGTACAAGCATTAGCCAATTATGAGTATGCGTTGTTAACGGGATATGGCTTAGATGGAAGTGCTACAGATTTCCGTATCAAGTATGTTGTAGATCAAAGTTTAGTAGAAGCAAATCCAGAGGCATTAGCAGAAGATAACAGTAACATACTACAAGAGACTATAAAGTCTGCTGTTTCAGATGGGATTCCAAGTTTTTTAAGCGTATCTAACTATAGGCATTGGGCAATAATAGCTCTTTTACCGTTTGGAGATAATGGCGAGATTAATGTTGTATATATGAATTCTGCGTATGGGAAAGGAGCAGAAAGTTATTTTGGTTGTAAGTCAGTTGGCCTTACTTTATGTCAGAACGTTGTTGAGCAGATAAATGCAATAGCATTGAATGGTGGTGCTGCAAGAGAACCAGTACTAGCAGAGCATATTTACTTAGAGCAAACACAACAAATAGAGAATAACTGTGGAGCGGTTGCCAGCTTAAACATAGCAGGGATTGCAGCTTGGTATAAGGCAATAAAACAAAGCCGGACAGAATCTTCATTAGAAAAATTTATGGCAACCCTGCTATATAATCGTGCATTGGCATCTCAAGACAAGAAGAAAAGTTTTGAAGATTTAGTAAAAGGCAAGTTCTTGGGTATAAGAACTAAATCAATAGTTCTCTCTCCTCCATTACATGAAGATGCTGTAGTAGTAAAAGTGATAAGAAATTTTATGAACAGAGACTATCATGTATCTATCCAATCTCAAATATTAAAAGATCAAGAGGAGACAGAACGTGCGTACATAGAGGAGCAACAAGCGTTGAGTCATGGATATGATATAGAATTACAAAGAGCCATGTTAAAATACTATGCAAGATTAAAAGCTAATTCCGAGGCATGTGATGGTGAAGAAAAAAAGACAAAAGATGTGGACGAAAGAAAACAACTAGACATCGATAGTCCAGAAGAAGATATAGATGATATTTTGAGAGATCTTCTTGATGCACAAGAGTGTACGCCAGAAGATGTAGAAAAAACTTTTCAAAAGATCTCTGAAATGAAAGAGGATGATTTTGTATATACTCCAGAAGATACTAAGAAGATATTTGGAGAATCCATAAGTTTTAGAGAGTTAAATAAGAAAACATTCGGGATTTCAGAAGGTTTTCAGGAGGAAGTAATAAAGTTTATAAAAGAAAAAGTTATAACTATTTCTGATGATAAAAAAATAGTAAAAAGACCTGTTGGAATACTTTTACATAATGAAGAGAACAGCCAGTGGTCAAGTATCATAATAAGAATTTTACATAATCAATTTACGTTAGTGTATCATTCTTCCAATGGAGAAAAGTTAGATGCAATAATATCACAAGAGCTAGAAGAGTTTTCTACTGAACAAGGGTTGCATTTTTCTAAGATTAATTTAATAGAACTACAGGAATATCCAATAGATCAAAGAGCAAGCCTGGTATTGGGTAGATCATCTGAGATAGTATCAATACTAAATAGATTGTTTAGGACAAAAGAAACAGACATAGGAGAAAACCCTGAACGGGTTAGAGAAATAATCTCTGCAAGGATTAATCGCATAGTAAGTAAGGAGCCTAATTTTGTTCTTTATAAATTAGGTCATATTGAAGTGTTTTATGCTGATTTTGTAAGAAGCTTATCTAATGAGGCGATTCTTGAAGAAGAAACTATAGAAAATAGATTAGAAAAACTCACCACAGTATTCTATGAATTAGGAGAGATTTATGCATTTAAAGGCTATCTTGCAAAAGATCTGGAATTTTATACAGATGCAGCAAAATTTTACCAGTATGTACTTAGTATAAGCAAAAATGAGCTGAAAAAAGTTGTTGGCGTAGCAGTGGAATCCGAGCAGGCAGATTTCCATAAAGAAAAGATACAAATGGCTCGTTTGCAATTAGATATCATACACAAAGAGTTGCTGAAGACTTTAGGAAGAGATGCAAGTCAAGCTAGAGATGCGGTATTAACAAGCAAAGCAGATAAGTATTTTTTAAGCAAGTTAAGATCTTCAAGTAAAAGTATTTTAGATCAGATAAACGAAGCTTTTACACAGCCTCTTGTACATGTAGAAGAAAAGAAAGATGAAAAAGACTCAGCGCATGCTGAATTAGCAGCACCGAAATGGGGAGAAAAAGATAGAATAATAGAAGAAGAGTTTATAAAGGGGGCAAGATCGTTATATGAACATATAACTGAGCAAATGAAAGCGCTTTTAGCGAGAATCACGTTTGAGAACCAAGCTGTATTGGGTAAGCCTCCTTGTGATTATGCGGTTATTGGATTGGGCTCTATGGCTTTACAGCAAATAACTCCTTATTCAGATCTAGAGTTTGCTATTTTGATAGAAGATGTAGGAGATAGGGATCTTAATGATCAACATAAAGAATACTTTAGAAGGTTATCTCATTTGATTCATTTTAGAGTTATAAACTTGGGAGAAACAATAATTCCAACCACCAAGTATGGAATAGATTTATCTCAACATATTAAAGTTGGGGTAAATTTTGATTTAGGAGGGAAAACGCCTCTAGGTAGGATTGACAAGGACAAATCTTACGAACTAATACAAACCGTTGATGGTATGCTTCATTACTTGAAGAATGAAAATGATAGATCAGTTCATATAGATAAAGCTCTACCTTGGATATTAGAGTCTACAACGCACGTATACGGTATGCAGAGCTTAACAGAGAGTTATCAAGCGCGCTCCAGAAGATTCTTAGAGCAGGTTGATGAAAATGATGCACTTCATCATCGCTATGAATCCAGGGCATTTAAAAGGTTAACTGAAGGTTCAATAGAATATGATTATTTAGGGGTGTCTGATGACAAATTAATAAAAAACAAAATGAGGGGAAATCTAGAGCTCTATACTCCTAAGATAATAGAGGATCAGAATGAAGGCAAACTTTTCGACATAAAACAGGAGATATATAGATTGCCCGATAGGTTGATATATGATTTAGCTTTTTTTTGTGGAGTACAGCCAAGCAGTGTGTGGGATGCGGTGGATCAATTAGAGAACAAAAAGATAATATCTGGCATAATACCGCATCGGTTGTCATATACTTCTAGCTTTGCAACTATGTTAAGGTTAGAGACGTACCTCTATAACAATGCACAAAGAGAAGATATGTCAATTTTTGGTGATTATGAACTGTTGGATCAAAATAACCGCAATACTATGCTTAGAAAAACTTTTTCTCTACCAGAAGCACAGTTGATAGAAAATAGTGCACTATTTAAATATTATTATACTTCTGTTCCACTCTGTGTTGTATTATCCAAGCTTTGCTCAATGTATTCCTTAAACACAAGAGATAGAAATAAAACCGATCATGTAGCGTTATTATTTACAAATGAGGAGCTATTTGAGAGAAACGACATTATTGCTGCGTTAATCTTTAAAAGGTTATTAAGGCTTGAAGAATCTATAAAATGTTTTCGCAGCGCCTTAGGACATTTTCGACACTCTTCATTTATCTATACCAAGCTAGGAGAATTGTATATGGAGTTAAATGACTTTGATTCTGCTATAGAATGTTTTACAATGTACAAAGAAATAGCTGAGTTGAAGAAAGAAAATAATGTAGAATTATTTACATCTTTTGTGAATTTAGGGGCTGCATATCTTACAACACATAGACAAGATGTAGCTCTTGAATATTTAAATAGGGCATTGCAAATAGATAATTTATTACCATTAGACTATGCAAAAGGCCTTATTAATAAAGGCCTCGTCTATTATAGTTTGGCTCGATACAAACAAACTTTAGCGCTCTTTCAGGAAGCTTTAGAAATTAGGAGGAATAATTCTGCTACTATTCATGATATCTTAGATTCACATATGAAAATTGCAACTGTAAATTACCAATTATCACAATATGCACAAGCAATTGAGGATTATAGAAAAGCTCTTTATATTGCATATAAAATATATAAGTTTCAACCACATCCAATGATTATGCAGATTCTATCTAATCAAGGAGCTATTTTACATATATTAACTAAGCACGATGTGGCAATAGTGAAATTCAAAGAAGCTTTATCTATGAATAAAATTATCTTTAAGAACAAAGCTAACGTTGCACAGGCTTTGATTCTTGGAAACTTAGCTCGAAACTATTATGTACAAAAAGATTACAACTTAGCATTGAAATATTGTAATGAGGCGCATGCTATTCTAGAAAACAGCAACTACATAGAACTCTCATATATCTATTACTCTTTAGGACAAATATACAGGTGTCTGGGAGAATTCAAAAAATCAGTTAAGTATAGCGAATTGGATTTAGAGCTTAGAAAGGCCTTTTACAAAAAACCATCTAGTACAGCGAAAACAAGATCATCTTTTGATACGTTTGGAACAGTTTGTTTAAGCAACCCTAATATAGCAGATTCTTTGAAAGAGTTAGCAGAGTTATATGCGGACTACGGATTTTTAGAGAAAGCCCTTGACTATTATAAGGAAGCTCGTGAAATGGCACGACAAAATGCTAACAATTCACAGCAGATTACAGAAATAGATACTGATATTGCTAAGGTTAGAGGGTTCTTAGGACAATATGCTGAGGCAGAGTCTATCTTAGTGGGTATTTTAAAAGATTGCTCATTATCTAGTAGCTCTCCAAAGAGAGCAGAACTTTACGATGATATAGCCACGTTATATACAAGAATCGAGAGATATGATGAAGCAGAGAAATTTTATACTGATAGCTTATCCATAAGAAGAAATAATAAAGAAACTGACAACGAGGAATTGGCAATAAGTTTCATGTATCTTGCTGGAGTTTACACAGAGCTATACCAATATGAAAGGGCGCTAGATTATTTTATGCAGTATCTGGATCTTGTAAAAAAGATTCCAAATTATCCAAATGCTATCAAAGCTAGGGCTTTAATGATTGGTGGTAAGATATATTATAAAAGAAAGCTGTATGAACAAGCTTTAGGATACTACAAAGACTCGTATATGCTATTTAATTCTGCATTTGCTTTATCCAATCCCAATCATCATGAGTTTCGTCTAGTTGAGGGTAGTATGCAAAGATGTCATTTAACATTGGGCACTATAAACTTATTAGATGGAGATATTGAACAAGCAAAAATCCATTATAAGCTAGTAGCCTTTGTAGCTTTTGAATCTTTGATGAAACTCAGTATCCAGGAAAGTCTTGCAAATGAATTTTATGGACAAGGCCAATTTGAGGAAGCCATACTACACTATAGAGTGATAGCGAAGAATAAAAATGATTTAATGATATCATAACCAAATCCAAGGATCGATATTAAAAAAATATGGTAATTCTGATTATCAAGAAAGTTTTGATGCGGCGAAGAAATATTATAAAGAAATAACATAAGCCTCACCATATGTTTTTAATATTGTCTATGCAAATTTCCTCTACCATACAGAGAACTATAAGGATTGCATTGATCTATTAAATGAAGTTATAGCTTCTGAGCATTCGTATAAGATAAAAATGGAATACTATAAGGTTGATATAGAGCTTATAGAGGCTGATTTAAGAGAGGAATTGGATTTCTATGAAGATCTAATTAGCATAAATGCTGGTATCTTTGCCGTGTTTCTGCTTCTTAAAGCCAAAAAAAAGTATCTTTTTGAAACGCAAGGAAAACTTGATCTGATTAGAATAAGCACAGGAGGAAATAATGATCCATTATCATACTCTATAATTGGGTATATATTAAAAGAAACTGGCAAGTTTCAAGACGCTATTGCTATGTTTGGTAAAGCTAAAATATTATACAACCAAATGTATCATAAAGAGTATACTTTAGCTCAAAATAACATTCTGTTATGCCAACAGGCGCTAGTATCTGAAGCAAGTGATGGAGATCTCATAGAGAGCGGTACTAATCTTCAGACAGTGAATATCGCTTATGCAGAAAATCAGAATAATTTTGGTTCATTCTCTCAGATTATATTAACTAAAGCTGCTGACTTGCTAAGAAAAGAATTTGTAACGTTTGGTCATAGTATAAAGCAAGTAATAGCCAACATAGTTGATCAAGAAGCCGAGGCATATACAGGAGACTATAATAAATATTTAGCAGCCTCACACAGTGCATATAGTGTGGGCAAGTATGAAGAAGCACTAATCTATCAGAAATTAGCAGTATATTTTATAATGCACTCCCGCCAAGAAATGTCTACAAGAGACATAGTATCCATTTTGCATAACTTAGGATGTATATACCAAATAGCAGCATTTGAATCTACGGTCATAGAAAAGGAAGAAAACATAAGAGTTTATTTAAATAAAGCAGAAAAAGCATTCAAAGGTGCATTAGTGTATGCAAAAGGTCTAGCAGATATTGCAGGACTACATGCAGAATACGCAGGATTTTTAATAAAGCAAGAAAGATATAT
The DNA here is from genome assembly GCA_945905715.1 of Rickettsia typhi. Taxonomy (GTDB): domain Bacteria; phylum Pseudomonadota; class Alphaproteobacteria; order Rickettsiales; family JABSSG01; genus JAGVLN01. Next base: position 4,959 of record CAMDPW010000035.1, on the reverse strand, counting down.
AGAAGCGGTTGATCATTTGAATAATGCTATAAGTTCAGCAGATTTCAAATCTGCTCTTATGTATGCAGCTATAGAGAGAAAGGCTATTCCAGAGGCATTGCATCGTATAATGGAGAATTCTATACATGGCACTATATCTATAAAAGCCATACTATACGCATATTATTTATTGATATTGAACTATGAGAAATTTCAAGAAGCTGGCATAGATGTATTGTCTAGCAAAGAAGAGTACCTAGCTGCATTTGCATCTTCTACAGAGCAAATATCCGAAGGAAGCTATGTTCCATATGTCTTACTAGCAGATTTACACGAATTATCAGGAGATCAAGTAAAATCTGATGAATTATTAGGGCGTGCTAGTATGCTACGCGCTCAGGCAATGCACGAGCAAGCAGAAAGCTCTGGAGAAGAAAATAAACAAGAAGATGAGTCAGGGAGAGGAAGTATTAATAGAGAAGGGAGCGTTTTGCAGCAATATTATGTATCGGCAATTAGCGCATTATTGCCTTTAAGGTTACATGGAGCAAGATGGATAATAAAAGCACCACTAGTAATTATAAGTAACCACTGTGAAGATATGGAACAAACTGTTCAAGACAGCTACAGTTCATCATGTAACCTTAGTGAGCTTAATGCTGGTTTAGACACAGTAATTCTTCCTATATTATATAAAGGGTTAGAAGGGTACCCACACTGGGTTGGAGTGATTATAAGTAAAGTCTTACCTGCATTGCAAATTACATATCTAGATTCAGAAAACTCTCCTATGTCTGATATAATACGATATTATGTGCTGGAAATAATAGAAGCGTTGTTCAAAACTAGTAGAAGCAATTTACCAATTATCTTTCAACAACAATCAGTAGAACAGCAACGTTATAACAACTGTGGACCTGAGCTGATAGAGAACTTCATCTACTATCTCACCGGTAACAGAGCTACACAAGAAGCAGCAGTCTATGTTCATTCACTATTACTGGAAAATGCATTATTAGATCCAATAGAATATGCACTAAAAATCTCAGAAAATAGTAAACTCATAGGGTTTTTATCAAATCAGGCACTATTAATGTTTGATAGGCCGATCACTGATACTGATAGTAATGGACTGTTAGGAATGTTTATGCGACAAACTGAAGTAAAATTTGAGATGCCAATGCTTGCTGCAAAAACTTCTTTGAGCGAACTACCATTAGTACACACACAGTATTTGGATTTAAAGAGATTTGATTGTGTAAAACAAGTAAGTACACCACAGACAATTACTATGTCTAGAGATCCAGTATTGGTAGTAGATAATGAAGTAAGCTCTGATCAAGAACCTGCAACCTTACTGGCACAAAATATTGTTCCTGCTATTTTACCAATACAACCTGATGTTTTTAGTATAGTAAGTTCCACTGCGTTAGTAGCGATAGCTAGTGGTGCAGATTCAGCACAACAAGTATCCCAAGCTCTAGGATCTGGCCTCTTTACTTTCATCCATACACTTACCGACAAAATCACAAGCACATTGAGCTATGGTCTTATGAATGCCGGTAGTGCTATAACCAATGCAGTCATGCAGAATAATTATCTCAAGCATCAATTGATTAATTATGTCTATCATGAAGAATTGTCAGCTATTAATACCGTGATTAATCAGCCTTATGTACAATCATCAGAAATTCCTACTGTGCAATTATTATTACAAAAACATCCATTGCAGTGGAGTAAAAAGGATTTTAAGCAAATAAAACTGGTAGTACATCCAGATAAAGGTGGTGAAGCTGAAGACTTCCATACAGTAAATGCATTTGAAGAACTGGTAGGGGATAAAGATCAGATGTACCAAAATCTCTTACCTAAATTACTACCTAATATACAAACCGTAATTCATAAGAGCAACGTATGGTTTAAAGTATTAGATATGGCAGTTGACTCAGGCAGATTGATCTATGAGCCTACACTGGCAAACACCAAGAAAGTGGCTCTTGACTCTACTTACCTATCTAGTATGTATCATGGGGTTAATGGTTATTCATCTATCATCAGTGCAGTAGACGTATTACAGTTAGCTTATCAAGAAGAGTATCTACAAGCAATACAGCAAGCAGTGACTACGACAGCCTACATGGCATTACCTAGCCTACTAGCATATACCGCAATACCACATCTTGGCATAGCTTATGGTATCGGTATGGCCACCTATACTACTTATACTGCCATTACTAATAGCTATTCATTCTACTTAGAAAGAACTAGTGACCCTGAATCTATACTGAGGTCAACTATGGCTTATAGAGACTTAGCACAAACTTTATCAACCTCCCCATTACAGCAACTATATGATTTTGCTAGCGCCACTAAAGGATATGAGCTTCAACTTAACAATATCGCTCTTGTAGCAGAGCAAGAAGCTTTAAAAGCGAAATTAGTCGAAGAAAAAGGAGAGTTTGCTCAGAAGCTCTATGATTATATTTACAGACCAGCTCTGGAAGAAAAATACAGCTTATTAAATCAAGTGTTACAAGGTAGTGTCACTGCAGAAGAGACAGAAAACTTAAAAGCTAAACATATCACGATTATATCCAATGATCAAAGCTATGATCATTGTCTGGAAATTAAAGATGTTGCACACAATGATGAGAATAATAGTGGTACCAAGAGTGGTACTAACAGCAATAGTAAGAGCGGATCTAATAAAAATAGCAAAGCAAGTACTGCTGATGAGCACAGTAATGTTAATATCGAACATTATTATTGTTATAATGATGAGAAAAAGCTGTTAGATTATGTTCTTATTGGCGATAATCATTTTGAGGTTGTTGATAGTTTTTGACGAGAAGATAGGCGATAGTCTTATGATTAAATAATTCTCTGATTATAAAAGAGGACATTATAATTTTGAGTTGACACAAAGAAAATTATTGACTCGAAATTTTACGGCTCTTCTCCCGTTCTAGTTGGTATGGAAATAAGTGTAGATCTGTGTTATAGTGCTGTTATTGCATAACGAAAGGATCGGATTTATGGCAGATTTTAACATTCCACTGGACATTTCAAGTTTAAAAATCATAGAGCAAACTCCTGATACACAAGGAAATTACATACTTACGGTAGAAAGCACAAAGACAGAGTCAACATGCCATAAGTACGGGAAAAGCGCGACAAAACGCTATGGTTATGCTTCGCCAATAACGGTAAGACATCTTCCGGTTTTAGATACTCCAGTATTTCTAAAATCAAGCCGGTACGATAACAAAACGGTGACAACAGAGCAATATGATTGGTGTGGTAGAGACTCTAAAACTACAAAACCCCTGGACGATTATTTGACTAGATGTATGATTAATAGCACCTGCAGTGATGCAGCAAAAAAAGCAAGAATTAGTTACAAAACTGTCGTTAGAGCTTTGACTTCTCAAGTCAATAAGAGTATTGATTGGAACAAATATACAGACCTCACAACGTTAGGCATTGATGAAATTAGTGACAAGAAAGGACACAAAGACTTTCTAACAATCGTTAACACACGATCTAAAACTGGAGAGATTTCTGTTCTAGCAGTGCTAGCAGACAGACAAAAAGAGACTGTAAAATCATTTTTGGAATCTATCCCAACAGAACTAAAAAAGACCGTAAAGACTGTTTGTACTGATATATATGATGGTTTTGTATATGCTGCCACAGAGGTGTTTGGTCAGCAAGCGGTTGTCATAGATAGATACCATGTTGCAAAATTATATAGAAAGCCACTGGATACTCTTCGCATACAAGGGATGAAGTGTTTAAAGAAAGAGCTATCAACAGAGGAATACTCTGAATTAGAGGGAGTTATGTGGATAATACGGCAGAATCATGAATGCCTTACAAAACAGGATAAAGAGAAGCTGGAATTGTTATATCAGTACTCACCTACTCTGAAAAAAGCCCATAGTTATGCATTAAAATTAACTCAAATATTCAATAGCCATAGTTGTAGAAAGCTAGCATATAGCAAACTGAGGCGCTGGATTATGTCTGTTGAAAAGAGTGAGTTAGGATGTTTCAACTTCTTTATTGTGACGTTAAATAAGTATCACACCGGCATTGCTAATTATTTTAAACAAAGAAAAAGTAGTGGTTTTATAGAAAACTTCAATAACAAAATAAAAGTAATTAAAAGAAGGTGTTATGGCTTTTTCAAAGATTGTTCCTTTTGGGATATGAGGAGTTTTATGGGAGCAACTAGAAAGGGAGAAGAGCCGTTTGAAAGATCATTAATCCGTGAGCAGCAATTAGAGGGTATAGCCTTAGCCAAGAAAAAAGGAGTTTATAAGGGACGAAAGCAATCTTTATCTACCATCCAGATCCAAGCTCTGTACCAACGACTACAAAATGGCGAACAAAAAACCAGCTTAGCTAAAGAACTCAAGATTAGTCGCCAGACTCTTTACCAATATTTAAAAGCAGCTACCAATACCATAATACCAGAAACCATCACAGATCACAGCCTTAACTCCCCAGCTCAACCAGCAGTGATTTATGCAAACACCACCGCACACCCTGAACCTAAGACTCAAGAGTAATCATCATGACCAAAACAACACTCAAGCTCAGTATTATCAATCAAGCCAACCAGTTATTAGCACAAACAACAGGTGAGTTAGTCAGACTTAAAATGCCAATCGGGGTTAGTGATTTCAGCGCGATCATCAGAAACAATTGTCGTTTTATTGATAAAACATTATTTATTAAGGAAATATTAGACTCTGGAGGTGGAGTTACCCTCATCACTAGACCAAGACGTTGGGGCAAAACCCTTGGCCTCAGTATGCTCGAGTCTTTCCTTGCAATGGAAATAAATGAAAATGGTCAAGAAATAGAACAGAACTCCAATAGACCATTATTCAATAACCTCAAAATAGAAGCTACCAACGCTATCAATGAGCAAGGTAAGCATCCAGTGATCTTCATCTGTCTTAAAGATACTAA
>CAMDPW010000034.1 GCA_945905715.1 Rickettsia typhi | reverse complement strand
CGGCAATTTGTCGAAAGGCAATTTCCTATTTTTGCTACCAAACCATGGGCTTGCACTTTAACGCAAATTCCATGGAACAAAGAGGGTATTAATAGCGCAAAGTTGGAGTTTTTGGCTTATAAGTTCAATTTTTTTTATGAAGCGCATCGCGCAACAATAGATTGTCTAGTTGGAATACATATTCTTACTCAATATCTTCCGACGTCTGGACAAGTTGTATTTGAGGTACTATTAGACAATGCTCGAAGAAAATCATATCATATATGGGCGGAAGGCAGTCCTTATGACACCAAAGATATTCTTAAGAATCGAGGATATCAGTGGAATGATGGTAGTAATAACAAAGCTAAATCATGGTTTATTGAAGTTAGTGAACAGCTTAAAGGTGAAGAACTTCATTTCTTGTATCACGAAATCTATAAATCTAAACCAGCTCTTAAAGTAGAAGAGATTACTCCTTTTAATCGCTTCTCGGCTAGATAGTTATGGCAATATTATTGAATTTTATTTACCGAACTCATTACAAATTTCAAAAACTGAATATTGCAAACTTAAAAAAATTATTAGTTGCTGTCACTAATGCTTTAAACTATGAATGATCGTAATAAAAAATTTATTAAACTACATGCTACTTAATTTATCTATTAGAAACATAGCTCTAATTAAAAAATTAGACATGGATTTTACCAGTGGTTTTGGAGTCCTAACTGGTGAGACTGGAGCTGGAAAATCTCTACTCTTGGACGCTTTAATGTTCTTAACCGGTAACATTAAAGGTGATCGTGATATTATTAGCCAAGATGCGGTTGATGCGGATGTAGTAGCAGAGTTTTATAGTCATTCACAACATTTAAATATGTTGTTGTTAGAATATGGCATACCGCCAAGTACGCACTTACTTATCAAGCGTACTATTAGTCAAAATGGTAGAAATAGAATTTTTATTAACGATTCTGCAATAACAGTAACTACTCTTAAAGAGATTTGTAGCTATCTGATTGAAATTAACGGACAAAATAACCATAGAACCCTACTAGATCCATCATATCATTTATTTTTACTTGATAGCTTTGGTGAATTAACTGAGCAGAAAAATATTGTTGATTTGGCTTATCAAGAGGTAAAAAGTGCGCACAAAGAACTGATAGATCTTGAACAGCAGCTAATGATGTCAGAACGTGAAAAAGATTACTTAGGTCATATTATCATAGAGTTAGAGCGGTTATCCCCTCAACCTGAAGAAGAGCATAAATTAATAACACAGCGTATATTGCTTACTAATCAAGATAAATTAATAGTCATGCTAAACGCTGTTTTAGCTGAGTTACAAACAAAACATAGTATTTTAAGTAGCATTAACACTGCAGAAAGAATTTTAACTAGAAACAACCAGAATATATCAGTAGAGGAATTTACTCCAGTATTAGAGTCTTTAGAAAAAGCTAGATTTGAGATTAATGAAGCTATACTCTTCCTTAATACCAAATTACTTGCAATTGACAATGATCAAAATCAGTTAACAGAAGTAGAAGAAAGACTTTTTACACTCAGAAATGCTGCTCGTAAATTCAATTGCACTATTATCGACCTGCCTAGCTTTTTAACTAAAACACAGGAAAAATTACTTTTATTGACTAATATACAAAATACAACTCTCTACACGCGACAAAAACTAACTCAATTAACGTCGCAGTACTCAGCAAATGCTCAAGAACTATCCTCCGCAAGAATAGCGGCAGCTAAACAACTGGAAAAATTAGTATTGAGCGAATTAACTCCTTTAAAATTAGAAAAAACTCAGTTTAAAGTACAAGTTGAACAAGTAATAGATAGTACAATAAGTCGATTAGGGCTTGATAAGGTCACATTTTTGCTAAGTACCAATCCCTCTCAGTCCTTAAGTCCTTTGATCAAAATTGCTTCTGGCGGTGAATTATCTAGATTTATGCTTGCCTGTCGAGTAGTGTTGTCTAAAGTTAAATCAGTGCCCACTATTATCTTTGATGAAATAGATACTGGCATAGGTGGAGCCGTAGCTGATAGTGTAGGCAAAAGACTAGCGCTACTTGGTAAGAATACGCAGGTCATAGCTATCACTCATCAACCTCAAGTTGCAGCTCAAGGCAGTTATCATCTTAAAATTAATAAGACGCATGTGCACAGTCATACCAATATTACGGTACAATTACTAAAAAAAGAAGAACGCTTGGAAGAAATTGCGAGGATGCTAGCTGGCGAAACTATTACTCCACAAGCAAGGAAGGCGGCAGAAGCGCTGCTTAGATATTAAGAATAATTTATTTTTATCTATTTTTAATAATGCAATGTCAGATGGCGGAATCTACCGTTGAAAGCTTAATTAACCAGCGCTGCAAAGGAAAACAACATATGCGTCGGTCAAAAGAAGAACTTCATGCTCTATTGTAGATAAGGGTTGCTGTAAATCGCAATGATTGAAATAAGAATTGCGAAAAACATATTAGTGAGGCTATTTATCATAAAGCCGCTTAATTATAACAATGAAAATACACTTCCTAATTTATATGCTATTTTTCTCCTCAGCATATTTTTCTCTTTCTATTTTAAGATGTATAAAATCATCACCAGCATGATATGACGAACGAGTAAGAGGGCTAGACGATACCATCAAAAAACCTTTAGAACGCGCTATGCGTTCGTAGTAATGAAATTCCTCAGGTTCAACATAACGCTCTACTTTTGCATGATTCGGTGTTGGTTGTAAATACTGACCAATAGTAATAAAATCTACTTCTGCAGAGCGCAAATCATCCATCACTTGTAAGATTTCAGACTTTGTTTCCCCTAGACCTACCATTAAACCAGATTTAGTAAAAATAGTTTGATCTTGTTGTTTTACTTTATAAAGCAGATTGACAGAGTGAAAGTATCGTGCTCCAGGTCTAATGTTATGATATAGAGAAGGTACGGTTTCAATATTATGGTTAAATACATCAGGCTTGGCTATTACTACTCTTTCTAAAGCGCCATTTTTTCGTAAAAAATCAGGCGTTAAAATCTCAATCGTAGTATGAGGTGAAAGTTTACGAATTTTTTCGATACACAGAATAAAATGCCCTGCACCCCCATCATCAAGATCGTCTCTATCAACCGAGGTAATCACTACATGCTCCAGCCCTAATTTAGATACAACTTCAGCCAAGTGATCAGGCTCATGCGGATCAAGTGTATCTGGTATACCAGTTTCTATATTGCAAAATGAACAGTTGCGAGTACAAATCGTACCAAGAATCATCACCGTTGCATGCTTTTTACTCCAACATTCAGCAATGTTCGGACAAGCCGCTTCTTCGCATACTGTATTTAATTTTAAAGAATGAATTAATTCACGAGTGTTTTGATACTCCTGAGAAATAGGAGCTTTAACTCTAATCCAACTCGGTCGCAGTAAAGTTGTTTTTTCTGCGCTAGGATTTGCTAGTTTTTTAATAGTCACTGCTCTCACGCTGTACTTAAATTCATTAAAAATGGATTGCTCTACCAAAAGCATCAAGAACTGATTCATGCATCATTTCAGACAAAGTTGGATGTGGAAAAATCGTATGTATTAAGTCTAACTCAGTTGCTTCTAAATTTCTAGCAATCACATATCCTTGAATCATCTCCGTAACTTCTGCACCAATCATATGAGCACCTAGTAACTCGCCAGTTTTTTTATCAAAAATAGTTTTAACGAGGCCTTCGGTTTCGCCCATAGCTACCGCTTTACCGTTTCCTAAAAATGAAAAACGTCCTATTTTAATTTGATATCCATTTTCTATAGCTTGCTTTTCTGTTAAGCCAACACTAGCAATTTGCGGCATCGAATAGGTACATCCTGCTATCTTAGCTTTACAGATAGGATGAACCTCTTTACTACCAGCAATTTTCTCTACACAAACTACTCCTTCATGACTAGCTTTATGTGCAAGCCAAGGTGTTCCAGCCACGTCACCAATAGCATATATATTTTTTTCAGCTGTTTCTAGCCACTCATTGGTTAAGATATGACCTTTATCTACTTTTACTGCTGTATTTTCCAATCCAAGATTTTCAACATTACCTTCTATACCAACTGCCACAATAACTGCGTTTACTTCTAACTTCTCCGTCTTGCCTTTGATTTCAACGTCAACAGTTATCATGTTTTTTTTCTTAGTCAAGGAAAGTAATTTAACCTCAGTATAAATATCCATTCCTTGAGCCTCAAATGACTTTCTAGCCAAATTTGAAATTTCATCATCTTCAACAGGTAGGATTCTATCCATAACCTCAATAATGGTTACTTTCGTCCCAAGATTGCAATAAAAGCTAGCAAACTCTACACCTATAGCCCCTGAACCAACTATCAATAATTTCTTTGGCAATTCTTTTGGCACCATAGCCTCACGATAAGTATAAACAAACTTGCCATCAGGTTCAAATCCAGATAAAATTTTTGCTCGCGCACCAGTAGCAATAATAATGTGCTTAGCTATTATCTCGGTCTTACTACTTTCCTGTTCAACTATAATCTTACCGTTACCAGCAAGTTTACCGTGCCCTTTTATCGTTGTGATTTTATTTTTTTTCATCAGATGATTGATACCAGAAGAAAGCTGAGCAGCTACTGTACGCGAACGCTCGACAATTTTCTGAAGATCAAATTTTATTCCAGAAACAGTAAAGCCGAATTTATCGGCATTGTGTAATAAATGATTTATTTCAGAACAACGCAATAAAGCCTTGGTTGGTATGCAACCCCAGTTTAAACAAGTACCTCCCATCACCTCTCTCTCTACAACCGCAACTTTCATCCCAAGTTGAGCTGCTCTAATTCCAGCTACATAACCACCTGGCCCACCACCAATAATAACCACATCAAAATTTTCTGCCATTTTAATAACCTAATAATAATCTTACTGGACTTTCTATGATTGCTTTAAGCGCTTGCAAGAATTTTGCTCCCATAGCTCCATCTAATACTCGATGGTCAAAGGATAAAGTAACTGTCATCATACTTGCAATTTCAATCTTACCTACGTTAACAATTGGTATCTCTACACTTGCTGATATGGCTAAAATACAGCTTTGTGGAGGATTAATAATAGCATTAAATTGCTTAATTCCAAACATACCAAGGTTGGAAATGCTAAATCCTCCGCCTTGAAACTCATGGGGCTTTAAAGTACCATTTCTTGCTCTTGTTACTAATTCTTTCATTTCTTTGGAAATAGTAAAAATAGATTTTTGATCGACGTTAAAGATAATAGGAGTAATTAAACCATCATGAATCGAAACAGCTACAGAAATATCAATATTATTATAAAGTAAAATTGCATCGTCAGTCCATGATGAATTAGCCTCTGGTATAGCTTTTAAAGTAAGTCCTACTGCTTTAATCATTAAATCATTTACTGAAATTCTAGTCATCGATGATTCTTCATCTCTTGCACGGTTAACATCGTGCCTTAACTCAAGTAATTTATTGACATTGCAATCCACGGAAAGATAAGAATGTGGAATTGTTTGTTTAGATTCGCTTAGACGCTTTGCTATCACTTTACGAATGTTATTATTAGGAACTATTTGGTATTCTTGTTTTGATCTAACTATAGAACTTTCATGACAACTTACAAGTTTTTCTGAGTTAACAAAATCAAGTATATCAGCTTTCACTATTCTACCATGAGGCCCAGTACCAAGCACGTTACTCAAATTAATTTTTTGATCACTTGCAATACGCTTTGCAAGCGGTGAAGCAAAAATACGATCTACTGTAACTAGGTCACTCGTAGACGTTTGTGATGTAAGCTCCGTTTTGAGAGTAGTTAGTTCAACTTTTATATCAGGCTCAACTACCACCGCAGCTTTAATTACTGTACCAAAATCCATAGTATTAAGAATGGTTTTGTCTTCTCCTACTTCTAACAATACAGCAATAATAGCATTTACTGCTACATTTTGTGCTCCATCTGCTATCAATATCTTAGCTAAAATCCCTTCATCAACAGCTTCTACCTCCATAGTAGCCTTATCAGTCTCAATTTCAGCAAGCAAGTCCCCTGCTTTAACTGTGTCGCCTACCTTCTTATGCCACTTTACTAAGTTACCTTCGGTCATAGTAGGAGACAGTGCCGGCATCAAAATCTTTATTGGCATATATCCTCTTATTTAAATAATCTATTATTTTGTACGAAAACAAACTTTTTGACAAGCTTTGATTAAGTCACTTACCTGAGGAAGTGCAAGTTTTTCAAGATTAGCAGCATATGGCAATGGCACATCTTTTGCGGTAACATTTAATATTGGCGCATCCAAATAATCAAATGCTTCCATCATCACTATTGAGCCAATTGATGCGCCAACACTAGCAAAACTCCAACCCTCTTCAACTGTCACTAATTTATTAGTTTTTTTAACAGAGTTAACAATTGTTTTTGTATCTAGTGGTCTAATAGTGCGCAAATCTACTACTTCCGCACTTATTCCATCTTTAGCAAGCTCTTCAGCTGCTTTAATTGCGTTACCTACTTGCAAAGAAAAAGCAACTATAGTTACATCGCTACCTTCAATCACAACATTGGCCTTACCAATTTCAACTTTTTTATCTTCTATTTGGAAACTATGTCCATATAAAAGTTCATGTTCAAGAAATATGACAGGAGAATCATCTTGAATAGCAGCTTTTAATAAGGCTTTTGCATCTGTAGCAAAATAAGGAGATATTACTTTAAGTCCTGGAATATGTGAATACCAACTAGCATAACACTGTGAGTGTTGAGCTCCGACTCTTGATGCTGCGCCATTTGGTCCACGAAATACAATCGGACAACTAATAGAACCACCGGACATATATTTAGTTTTAGCTGCTGAATTAATAATTTGGTCCATAGCCTGCATGGCAAAGTTAAAAGTCATGAACTCAACTATAGGCCTTAATCCCGCCATAGCCGCACCAATAGCGAGACCAGCAAAACCGTGTTCAGTAATTGGTGTATCCACTACTCTGCGTGGGCCAAATTCTTGTAACAAACCTTGTGTTACTTTATATGCACCTTGATATTCAGCTACTTCTTCACCTATAATAAAAACATTAGGATCAACTCTCATTTCTTCTGCCATTGCATCCCGTAATGCTTCTCTTAATGTGATCTGATTCATAAAAATCCAATTATTAATTAATATCTGTATATAGTTCTGATTCATCAGGATTTGGAGTATTATTAGCAAATTCAATGGCTTCAGCAATAATAATTTTTACTTCATTATCAATTTTAGTTAACTCGGCCTCAGTAACGATATTATTGCTTAAAATATATTGTTTGAAATTGTTGATTGGATCATGATGATCTTTCTGCTCTTGAACTTCCTCCTTGCTACGGTATGTTCCAGGATCTGACATAGAATGACCACGATAACGATATGTTTTTACTTCAACTAAAATTGGCCCTTTTCCACTTCTAACAAAATCAGCGGCTTCATTTGCTGTTTTTTCTACTACCATCACGTCCATACCATCAATTTGAATACCTGGAATACCAAAGGATTCACCTCTTTTATATAATTCAGTTACATAAGTAGATCTATTGAGAGATGTACCCATTGCATATTGATTATTTTCAATGATATAAACCACAGGTAATCGCCATAATGCGGCCATGTTGAAAGATTCATAAATCTGTCCTTGATGCGCAGCCCCATCGCCATAAAATACATAACTAATATTATTATTGTCACGATATTTATCAGCAAAAGCTAGTCCTGTACCTATCGGAACTTGTGCTCCGACTATTCCATGACCACCATAAAAATGTTTTTGAATATCAAACATATGCATAGAACCACCCTTACCCTTTGAACAACCAGTAGCCCTGCCCATTAACTCGGCCATAATAAATTTAGGTTCTATATCTAAAGCTAGCATATGTCCATGATCTCGATAACTTGTGATCATCTTATCTTCTGTTTTTTTTGATGACACAAAACCAACTACAACCGCTTCTTGTCCAATATATAAATGGCAAAAACCAGCAATTTTACCCATACCATAAAGCTGACCTGCCCTTTCTTCAAATCGACGAATGAGCAACATTTGCTTATAAAAGCGTAAATACTTTATTTTATGATTCGATTTTGGCAAACCAACCTCCATATATACACGAACTAAATTCAGTCTAATGTTATGTAACGGATTAATACAATTCTGTCTATTAATTTCTTAGTAATAGTATGCATTACATGCCATGCTTGTGGTGACGTCTGAACAAAACTACATTATGCTAATTTAATAAAATAACCTTTAAAAAAACTTGATCTTACAAAGAGAATAAACATTCTATTTACAAATTATATCTTCTAAAGCAACGCTACAAGCGTAAACAATTTATTCTTTATCTATTTAATGACAATACTATTGCTAGATAAAAATATTGAAAGGTTAGTCATAAAAAATCTATGTATATGCTATTGGCGTTTAATTAGCGTGTCACTAATAAATATCTGGAGTAGCTATATGTATATATATTTCTACTGAAAAAGAACGCAGATATAGAGTAATAAGGCTAATTTAATCAGTACATTCTACTAAACTTAAGTCGTATATCTGATGCTCTAAGCTTGATATAGATGGACTAAATGATAGCATCCACCCAAAAAACATTCTTTCAGTATTGCTATTATTATCTTTGCACCAGACATCTATCAATACTTTGCTCTCTTGTCTATTATTCTCGAGCACTTTCCAACATTTTTTAACAAAAAAAGCTAATTTGTCAAAATAATGCAGCTCATCCCCCACTAATACTTTTAAAACAAGGCTTTTATTTGTAATTTTATTTAATCCTCGAACAAGAGCGTACTTATAGTAAATACCTTTGTTTTGCTGAATTTCTATCTGATTTTCTTCAGTAGCAACTGCTAGATTCGCAATAAAGACAATACTTGCAACAAAGAAATAAATTATATTATTATGAGTTTTTATTATTAGATGCTTTATTTGCATTACCACTTGTTGAACTAAAAATAAATTTGCCAAGTAAGGTTTCTAGGTTAACAGAAGACTGAGTAAAGTTAATACTGTCATTAGATTTGAGCATCGTATTATCAGAACCAGCCTGTAGTTCGACATATTTTCCCCCTAGTAAACCATTACTTACAATACGGGCTGAAGAATCTACCGGCAACTTTATCTCATCTTTTATCGCGATTGTCATAACTGCATTGTAGGTTTGCGCGTCCAATACTAAATCAGCGACTGATCCTACTTTTATACCACTAATTTCAACATCACTACCAATAATAATACCGTCAACATGATCAAAATTAGCTTTTACTACATAGGTTCTATCTAACTTTTTTACATCAGCAATTTTATATGTAAAAATTAAAAACCCGACTGCCACAAGAAGTACTAGGAACCCTACTATAATTTCAATTACGTTTCTACTCATGCTCTCTTTACCTTTAATAATAATATTAAGTCAATTTTCTGGTGCCCAAGCCTTGTAATCGCTTGTCACATAATTTCTGATACCGCCGCAGGTCATATGACCTTTAGGTCTATAAGCATATTTTGTCCCGGTTAAGTTTGGCATGTATTCTTTTTGCCAATCATATTGTAAGTTATTACCTGACGGAATTTCATCAGATAAATAATGAAGCCAAGAATGCCATTTAGCAGGTACTTTTGAAGTTTCGGCTATGCCTTTATACATGACGCTTCTAATTTTACGACTAGTGTTTTTATTTGTTTTATAAGATTCATAGTACTTATTACCAAACTTATCGTGACCAATATTCTGAAAGTTCAACCATAATAAAATTTTTGTTACTATACGCATAGTCATCTATTTTTCTCCAAATACTCGTCTCTACCTTTTGTTGCTAAGCAATCAGCTAAATCATTATATATATCATTGCTATGACCCTTTATCCAATGCCAATTTACATGATGACTACTTGCAAGTAAATCTAATTCTTCCCATAAATCAACATTTTTTACGAGCTTCTTGCCAGTAGTTTTCCAACCTTTATCTTTCCAATGATTGATCCACAAAGTAATACCATTCTTAACATATATACTATCAGTAAATAACTCAATGGCACAAGTTTCTTTCAGTGCCTCTATAGCTCTTATTGCAGCCATTAACTCCATCCTATTGTTTGTAGTTGCTATTTCACCACCATATAGCTCTTTTGTAGTATTATTATAAATAAGTAACGCGCCCCATCCCCCTGGTCCAGGATTACCAGAGCATGCGCCATCAGTATATATTATAACTTTTTTCATTTTAATCTTAGTCAATTAATAGTTATTGTTTATTAGCATGCTCTTAAAGCAATCCCAGCAACTCATGAATCTGTTGTATATTTGTAATTGCTATTTTTTGAGCTTTATTCTGTCCCATAGCAAGTATTTGCTTAAGATAACTTGTATCTTGCATTAAACGTTTATATTCAGAACGAATCACTGAAACGTAAGAAATAGTTAAATCTGCAAGATCTTTCTTAAAAGCTGCACAGCCAATCCCATGATATTTGCGTTCTATATCTTTAACGTTAATTCCTAAAAATGCTGAATAAATATTAAGTAGATTACTTATTTCTGGACGTTTTTCCTTATCAAAATATATCTCTGTAATAGAATCTGTTTTTGATTTGCGTAATTTGAATTCAATGACCTCGTCACAATCTGTTAAGTTTATACGACTATAATCTGACATATCTGATTTACTCATTTTTTTGGTACCATCTTTTAAGCTCATTATACGAGTACCGACTCCTGCAATCATTGGCTCTGGTAAATTAAAAAATTCTTGTTTAACAAATCTATTAAAAACCGCAGCTATATTTCTTGTTAATTCCAAATGTTGCTTTTGATCATCGCCTACTGGTACATAATTTGCTTTATACAATAAAATATCAGCAGCCATTAACACTGGGTAACAGTATAGACCTAATGAACTATTTTCTTTATATTTTTCAGATTTTTCTTTGAATTGTGTCATTCTATTCATCAAACCAATAGGAGTAAAGCAATTCAAAAGCCAAGCCAGCTCACTATGACTAGATATAGCGCTTTGTATAAAGATCGTAGACTTGCTTGGATCTATACCGCAAGCCATATAAGCTGCAGTTACACTGAGAACGTTATTTTTTAATTCAGCTACTACATAAGGTGCAGTCATAGCATGTAGATCTGCTATAAAAAACATGCATTGAAATTTATCTTGCAAAGATAACCAGTTTTTTATTGAGCCAAAATAATTGCCTATATGCAGTTCTCTAGTTGGCTGTATTCCAGATATTACTACTTCCATTGATTATCTAGCTCGCATTTTGGAATTCAATATTCTCTAGTATTAAATAATTTTGTAGTTTAGTTAAAGCTTCCTCGACTAAAAACATATTCTGCCCTCTAATTACTAAGTGAATACCCCATTTTCCATCTTTTTGGAATGGATAACTACCGATATTAAGCATGCTATATTCTAGATTGAGTACTCCTAGCATCTCCGCTATTCTGCTTTCACTACTACTTACTACTAACGCTTCAGTGATAAACTTGGCTCCAGTTTTTAGTTGTAACTTTATTCTTTCAAACATTGATCTCATGATATTTGGTACGCCAGCAAAAACATAGACATTTTCAATACTAAACCCTGGTGCTCCACTTATACTATTAATGACTAATGATGCACCTTGTGGCATATCTGCCATTCTATAACTCATTTTATGCGCCACCATACCTCTTTCTTTGTAATGATCATCAATTAATCTAACTACAAGTTGATTACGTTCTAATGTTACGCCGAAAGCTTTCGCTACTGCAGCTGCAGTGATATCATCGTGCGTAGGACCGATACCGCCAGTACTAAAAACATAGTCATATTTATGTCGCAAAATATTTATTGCGTCAATTATATCTACTCCAATATCAAGTACTATTCTGACTTCAGCAAGAATAATACCAAGATCTGATAATTGTTGCGCTAAATATTGCACGTTTTGATCTTGAGTTTTACCGCTCAAAATCTCATTACCAATAACTAAAATTGCAGCTTTAATCTTGCGTCCCATAAATAAATGATCTATTCATTCTCTATTTAATCCTATATCATTATCTAATTATGACAATAACCATACATAGCAATACAGATTTTATAAAAATGCGTCAAGCTGGAAAACTTGCCGCAGAACTATTGGATTATATTACTGCTTATGTCAAAACTGGTGTTACAACCAATGACTTAAATGAGCTATGTCATGCTTATATTATTGAACATAAGGCAATACCAGCACCTCTAAATTACCTCGGTTCTTCTGGAACTTCGCCTTTCCCAAAATCAATTTGTACTTCATTAAATCATGTTGTATGTCATGGTATTCCCGATGATACTGTACTCAAAGACGGTAATATATTGAATATTGATGTTACTGTAATTTTAGATGGTTATTATGGCGATACTAGTAGAATGTTCTGGATAGGAGAGCCATCTATTAAAGCAAAACGTTTAACTGCGATCACTTATGAGGCGATGATGCTTGGTATTGAGCAAGTAAAGCCAGGAGCTACTTTGGGAGATATTGGATATGCAATCCAAACTTATGCTGAAAAACACTGCTATTCAGTTGTCAGAGACTATTGTGGTCATGGTATAGGAAAAGTATTTCATACAGAGCCAAATATACTACATTACGGTAAAAAAGGTGAAGGATTGGTGCTAAAAGAAGGTATGTTTTTCACAATAGAACCAATGATCAATGCTGGAGATTATCGTACCAAACTTAGTCCTTATGATGGGTGGACAGTAACTACCAAGGATCTCTCACTATCTGCACAATTTGAACACACACTTGCAGTAACTAAAGATGGGTTCGAAATTTTTACTCTCTCAGCAAATAATCTCCATCAACCTCCGTACAAAATCACAGCTTCTTGAAGCAAGACTCAATGTATCTCAGCAACGCTATATTAATTCTGAATGCTCTTTGTTTTCTTAGTTTCTAAAACATAAATTCCTCAGTATTTTGTATAGCGGTCCCTTTCGTCACTTCACTCGTGATAATAAGGATAACTAGTGGTTTACTACTGTTGGCAAAAGAAAAAACAAAGGCAAATAGCGGTAAGTGAAGCAATGCTGGAAGCATTAAAACTGTGGCGAAAACATTTAAAACTCTTCCCTCTCCAGCAGATGCTAATCCATTGATTCCAAAGAATATAGGTAAAGGAGTAGTTACTAGCACTTCACTTATTAGGAAAGTAGTACAAAATTGTTTTGATCATGCTATAAATAAGCTTAAGCAAGATGGTTTTACTGAAAAAGCAACATCACTAACTGCAGCCACAGTACATTGGCTTAGACATACTGGAATTTCTGATGACGTGAAAATTAGACCAAGAGAACATGTACGTAATGATGATGGTCATAGTTCAAGCGCTATTACCGATAAATATATTGATATTGAATCACATGAACGCCATAGATCTGCTAGAAAAAAGCTAATTGAGATTTAAGGTTGTTAATGTGAGTGTGCGTACATACGTCAACCAAAGGTAGTAAAAATCGGAAAATAATGCGGTTTGCGCTTAGAACCCCCTTATCTTTAATATACCTGGTTCTTTAGTTGCACTAGTCTTAGCCTCTTTGTAAGGGTATGTGGGATCATATGCATCATAAAATATTTGATACTCGGGTAACAGACATATACCCGGTTCTGTACTAGCTTCATTATCATCTGTTGCTTGACCTTCTTCAAACAATAATTTGATTTTCTTTGCTTTATCTTCAGCTTCCTTAACTACTACCGCTAGCTTTGCTTTTTCCAGAGTAGTTAAAGGTTCATCTGACTGCGTATCAGGTGATGTAGGGTCTGGTGCTGCTATAGGATCAAAAAACACAGCTGCCAAATTATCAAACACTTGAGCAAATTGCCCCTGAAGTCGCGCCTATTGGCTTCATCGCATTCGTCACCTCCTGTAATGCAATAGTTGCTTCTATGCTGTTGGTTAGACTTTGCATAGGTTGGATTTTCACCAACTGATTTTTACGCACTTTTCCTGGCGCACTTATTTTGATGTTTTAAGCTAAGATTTGTATTTTTGAGAACATAATCTACTGTTTTAAGATTGAGTGTAACATTTAATAAACAATTTCCATCGTCATCGATTACATCAAGTTTTGCTCCTAGCTTATGTAAGTAAGGTACAGATTCTCAATTACAAACAGCAGCAAAGAATATTGCTGTTCTACCAGCTTTGTTTCTTGTATTAATATTCACACCTGCGTTGAGAATCATTTTAAAAACATGGTAAGAAAAGTGAAAATGATAAACTTTTGCTAATTTATGCAAAAAAGTATCACCATCATTATTTGCTGCTTTTAAGTCTATTGCTGGATGATGTAGCACATATTTGCTTAATGAGATATTTTTATTTTGATTATAAAAACGCATTACTAAAAGGAGACCGTCTAAAAGTGGGGGCTAGAATCTAAAGTTGGTGTTCATAAGAATTTTATATTTATATTAAACCTAACCAGCACCTTATTCCAAACTATGAAGAAAGGTACAGACATAATGAAATTATTTCTACTTCTTTTGTAGAATCTACTGTAAATGAGGTTATCAGTAAGAGAATGTCTAAAAAA